>NZ_JAGYFX010000062.1:0-35185 GCF_019946615.1 Pseudomonas sp. BF-R-01 | reverse complement strand
GCCATCGCCAGCAAGCCGGCTCCTACAGGGATTGTGGGGGTGTTCGGGGATTGAGGATCGACACAAAACCTGTAGGAGCCGGCTTGCTGGCGATGGCGATTTCATAGGCGCCATCGCCGGCAAGCCTGCTGCCTTTTACCCTAACGGCACCAACCGCTCCAACGCCTCGGCCACGCCAAATCCGTAGGCAGGATCGGCCTTGGTGCAGTTGTCGATATGACGCTGGCGGATCGCCTGCGGCACGCCGTTCATGGCGCGTGCGGTGTTGTCGAACAGCAACTGCTTGCGCGCCGGATCGAGCAGTCGAAACAGGTTACCCGGCTGTTCGTAATGATCCTCTTCCAACCGATGATCATAATGCTGGGCAAAGCCTTCCAGCGGCAGCGGCGGCTCGGCCAGTTCCGGCGAGTCCTGCCATTCACCGACACTGTTCGGGAAGTAACTGGCGGTACCGCCGAGGTTGCCGTCGGTGCGCATGGCGCCGTCGCGGTGGTAGCTGTGCGCCGGGCAGCGCGGCGCGTTGACCGGAATGTGGTTGAAGTTCACGCCAAGGCGATAACGCTGGGCATCACCATAGGAAAACAGCCGCGCCTGGAGCATGCGGTCCGGTGAAAAACTCACCCCCGGCACCACGTTGGCCGGCGAAAACGCTGCCTGTTCGATTTCGGCAAAGTGGTTTTCGGCGTTGCGATTGAGCTCCATGACGCCCACTTCAATCAGCGGGAACTCAGCGTGCGGCCAGACCTTGGTCAAGTCGAACGGGTTGTGCCGATAGTTGAGCGCCTGTTCTTCCTCCATCACCTGAATGCACAATTTCCAGCGCGGGAAGTTGCCCTGCTCGATGACTTCGTAAAGGTCGCGCAGATTGCTTTCGCGGTCCTTGCCGACCACCGCTTCGGCCTCCGCGTCCGAAAGGTTTTCGATGCCTTGCTGGCAGACAAAATGAAACTTCACCCACACCCGTTTGTTGTCGCGGTCGATCAGGCTGAAGGTGTGACTGCCGAAGCCGTGCATGTGACGGAAGCTGGTGGGAATCCCGCGATCGCTCATCACGATGGTCACCTGGTGCAGCGCCTCGGGCAGCAGGGTCCAGAAGTCCCAGTTGCTGGTGGCGTTGCGCAGGCCGGTGCGCGGGTCGCGTTTGACCACGTGGTTGAGGTCGGAGAAACGCAGCGGGTCGCGGAAGAAAAACACCGGCGTGTTGTTGCCGACAATGTCCCAATTGCCTTCGTCGGTGTAGAACTTCACCGCGAAGCCACGGATATCACGCTCGGCATCCGCCGCGCCGCGTTCGCCGGCCACCGAGGAAAAACGCACGAACAGCGGCGTTTCCTTGCCCACCGAGCTGAAGATGCTGGCTTTTGTATAACGAGTGATGTCATGGGTGACGGTGAAGGTGCCGTAGGCGCCCGCACCCTTGGCGTGCATGCGCCGCTCCGGGATCAGTTCGCGGTCGAAGTGGGCGAGCTTTTCCAGCAACCAGATGTCTTGCAAGAGCGCCGGTCCACGGGGGCCGGCGGTCTGGATATTGAAGTTGTCGGCCACAGGTGCCCCGGTGGCGTTGGTCAGCTTTTTCATGGTCAGGTTCTCGAAGGATTCGGCTCATCAGGAGCGAGAACGGCGCGGATCTACGCCCGCGCCGTGGGCACATCAACCCTTGAGGAACGCCAGCAGGTCAGCGTTGAGCTGATCCTTGTGGGTATCAGTCAGGCCATGGGGCGCGCCGGGGTAGACCTTCAGCGTAGACCCCTTGACCAGTTTTGCCGAAGCAATGCCGGCGGCCTCGATCGGCACCACCTGGTCCGCGTCGCCATGCACCACCAGCGTGGGGATGTCGAATTTCTTCAGGTCTTCGGTGAAGTCGGTTTCGGAAAACGCCTTGATGCAGTCATAAGCGTTCTTGTGGCCGGAGGTCATGCCTTGCATCCAGAACCAGTCGATCATGCCTTGCGACGGTTTGGCGTCCGGTTTGTTGAAGCCGAAGAACGGACCGCTGGCGAGGTCGATGTACAGCTGCGAACGGTCGACCAGGGACGCCTGACGAATACCGTCAAACACCTCGATCGGCAGGCCACCGGGGTTGGCTTCGGTCTTGAGCATCAGGGGCGGCACCGCTGAAATCAGCCCGGCCTTGGCCACGCGCCCGGTGCCGTGGCGACCGATGTAGCGCGCCACTTCACCACCGCCGGTGGAGAAACCGAACAGCACGGCGTCTTTCAGGTCGAGCCGTTCGATCAACTGCGCCAGGTCATCGGCGTAGGTGTCCATGTCGTTGCCGGTCCATGGCTGACTGGAACGGCCATGGCCACGACGGTCGTGGGCGATCACCCGGTAGCCTTTGGAGGCGAGGAAGATCATCTGCGATTCCCAGCTGTCGGCGTTCAGCGGCCAACCGTGGCTGAAGACGATGGGCTGGCCGGTGCCCCAATCCTTGTAATAAATCTCGGTGCCGTCTCGGGTGGTGAACGTGCTCATGCGATGTTTCCTCAGGAGGGTTGGGGGTGATTCAAACCGGTGAGTGGCTCAGGCGTTCAGCCAGCCGCGCCACGCGTTCACCCAGGTGCGCGGCGGTGCAGCGATCTTCCGGGGGCGGTGCGAATTCGGGGGACTGTTCGACATTCGACTGCGCCATGGCGCCCAGCGAACTGCCGAGGCGATTGAGTTGCCCGTCGAACACGCCGGTGCCGGAGCGTGCCGGCAGCAGGTCGAGGCCGACCCAGATCATCGAATGCTGCGCGGCGAACACTGCCATCTGCAGCAAGGTGTTGAGTTTGTCGCCACACAGGCAGCCGGAATTGGTGAAGCCCGCCGCGAGTTTGTCGCGCCAGGGTTGGGTCAGGTAGAACGCCGCCGTGGCTTCCATGAACCCCTTGAAGCGTGCCGAGGCGCTGCCCATGTAGGTCGGCGCACCGAAGATGATCGCGTCGGCGTTGTGCAAACGGTCCCAGTGCTGGTCCACGTCCTCGACCGAAATCAGCTGGCAGGTACTGCCCAGGTGCCGCTCCACACCTTGGGCCACGGCTTCGGCCATGACCCGTGTGTGCCCGTAGCCACTGTGATAGACCACCACCACGTTGCTCATTCCGGCGTCCTCATGACAAATAAATCCCTTTTCACAACACGGCTCCTACAGTTTGAGCAGTTGCGGTGCTGGAGTTTTGGGCGTAGACCGGACGCAGGACGAGTTAAACGTTGTTAATTTTCCCTGGCGCGCCAAAAGCCCCGGCGCCTTCTACACAAGCGCCGCGCCCAGTAAAAACGCAAAGAACAGGGAGGATCGTAAACCGGCAGTCCAAGTGAACACCCGGCAGTCAGTTGGCCAGCGCATTGCGCGAATGAACAAACCTGACGAATATGCTCGGTAACCGCGTACCAGACGGCTGCAAGCAGGAGTGACCCGTTGACCCTTTCCCCCGAACAGGCCATCCATTTCGGCCCTTACCGGATCTATCCCGGACAACGCCTGGTGATGGAGGCCGACCAGCCCCTGCGCCTGGGTCGGCGTGCCATGGATATTCTGTTGATCCTTCTGGAACACGCCGGAAATGTGGTCAGCAAACAGGAACTGATCGCCGGGGTCTGGCCTAAAAGCGTTGTTGAAGACATCAACCTGCGGGTGCACATGGCGGCGTTGCGCAAAGCCCTCGGCGACGGCCAGAACGGCCAGCGTTACATCGTCACCGTGGCCCAGCGCGGCTACAGCTTTGTCGCGCCGTTCTCTTTGGAGCACATCGAGCAACATCCGGCGAATGAAGCCCCCGCACCGAACGGCCACAACCTGCCCGTGCGGCGCACGCGCATGATCGGTCGCCAGTCTCTAGTCGACAGCCTGGTGGTCCAGTTGTCACGCCAGCGTTTCATCACGCTGGTCGGCCCCGGCGGCATCGGCAAAACCACCGTGGCCCTGCGCGTTGCCGAGCAATTGATCGGGCGCTACCGCGATGGCATTCGTCTGCTGGACCTGGCACCGATCAACGATCCATCGATGATCAGCGCGCATCTGGCGACGCTGCTCGAACTGTCGTTGCATGACACCGACCCGATGAGCGGCCTCCCCGCATTTTTGCGCGACCGGCAGATGCTGCTGGTGATCGACAACTGCGAACACCTGCTCGACGCCATCGCCGTGTTGAGCGAAAGCATCCTGCGCGCCGCGCCCGACGTGCACATTCTGACCACCAGCCGCGAGAGCCTGCGGGCCGAAGGCGAGTTCGTTCAGCGTCTTGAGTCACTGGACTGCCCGCCGCCCATTGCCGTGCTCGACCGCGCGCAGGCCCTGAGCTTTTCGGCCTTGCAGTTGTTTGTCGAACGGGCGATGGCCAGCCACGACAGTTTCGAACTGCGCGATGACGAGCTGCCGCTGGCGATTGAAATCTGCCGGCGCCTGGACGGTATTCCCCTGGCGATTGAACTGGCGGCGGCGCAAGTCGGCGGCCTCGGCGTGGGCGGCTTGCTCACGCAACTGCAAGGCAGTTTTCGCCTGCTCACCCAAGGCTGCCAGACCACCTTGGGTCGCCATCAAACCTTGCGCGCCACGTTGGACTGGAGTTTCGAACTGCTGAGTGCCTGCGAACAAACCTGCCTGCGCCGACTGAGCGTGTTCAGAGGCGGCTTCACCCTGGAGTCGGCAGCAGCAGTGATCGTCGGCGAACATATCGAACCCTGTGAGGTGTTTGGCTCGATCACACAACTGGTGGCCAAGTCGCTGCTGAACGTCGAGGTCGGCGACGAAGAAGTGTTCTACCGCCTGCTCGACACTACGCGCAGCTACGCCCTGGAAAAACTCGACCAGGCCGCCGACCTGCCGGGCACCCGCGAACGCCACGCCGAGCGTTGCCTGGCCTTGATGCATCAGGCCCAGCAGGACTGGGAGCTGATCGCGACGGCGACGTGGATCGAGCGTTATGCACGCAGTCTGGAAGATATTCGCGCAGCCCTCGATTGGGGCTTGAACGCACAAGGGCCGCAGACGTTGGCGATCCGCCTGACCGCGACATCGACGCCACTCTGGCAGGAAATGTCGCTGCTCAAGGAGCACGGCGTGTATGTGCGCAAGGCGCTGGCCCTGCTGGATGCCGCGCCCGAGCCCTGCCCCCGGCTGAAAATGGCCCTCAAACTGGCCCTCGGCAGCGCCTGCTACCACACCCATGGCGGCACGGCGGAAACCGTCGAGGCCTTCGTCAGCGCCAGAACGCTGGCCAGGCACTGCAACGACGTGGCCGGTCAGTTACGTGCGGTGTCCGGGCACATGGCGGTCAACCTCTGCTGTGCCAACTATCAAATGGCCCTGGAGCAGAGCCAGCAGTTCGACCGGTTGGGGCTGCACGGCGATGAAGTGTTGTCCCTCAGCACCCACCGCTTGCGGGTGCTGGCGCTGCACTTTGCCGGGAATCAGGAACAGGCGCGGGTGAATGCCGAAGAGGTGCTGCAGCGCATGGCACAGAGCGGCCACCTCAACCGCTTCACCCACGGTTTTGGCGTGCAGTACGACCAGAGCGTCGCCGCCCTGACCATTCTGGCGCGCATCCTCTGGCTGCAAGGCCGGCCGGAACAGGCGTGGCGCACCGCCCGGCAAGCGCTGGACATCGCGATGCAGATCAACCACGGCACGTCCATCTGCTACACCCTGGCGCTGGCCGGTTGCCTGATCGCCCACTACAACGGCGACACCCGCACCGCGCGCGAACTCTTGCGACTGCTGCTGGAACAAGCGCAAAAACACTCGGTGCTGCTGTTCTACACCTGGGCCATGCACTACGCACAGGTGATCGACCACACCGAGCTGCGCTCCTCCCTTCTGCCGGGCGAGGGGTTGATCAAGGACATCATGGTGACGCTGGACACCGGTTTCGTCGATGACGACTTGTCACAACGGGCAGATACCGGCATCGCGGGCTGGAACACGGCGGAGATCCTGCGAGCCAGGGCTGAGGCGCTTCTGGCGCAAGAGTGCCCGTTGAACACCGACGCGGCCGAGGCCTTGCTGATCAGGGCCCTGAACGTCGCCAACCATCAGGGCGCCCTGGCCTGGGAACTGCGCAGCGCTACCTCGCTGGCACAGCTTTGGCAGCGTCAGGGCCGGCACCGGCAAGCCCATACGCTGCTGGCACCGATCTACAACCGGTTCACCGAAGGTTTTGCCACACCGGACCTGACGAAAGTCCGCCGTTTACTCGACGAGTTGCAGCGCCACGTGCCCGCTTGATACCCACCGCGCTCGGCTGATGTAGCGGGCGTAACGCATTTCAACGGTGCGCAATTCACCGCTGCCCTCGAGTTTCTCCAGGGCGTAGGTGCGGGTGGTGTTGAGGAAACGGTAGCGGGCCAGTCCGCCGCCCTGCTCCAGCGATAGCAACGATTTGAGCGCCAGACTTTCCACCCCTTCAATCAAGCGGGCAGGCAGCAATGCCGCGCAACTGATCACGCCAATGGCGGCATCCAGCGTAAAGGCCATCTTGAACACCGACAGGCGCTGCAACACGGTTTGCTCCAGCGGGCTCAGTTGCTCATAGCTCCAGTCCAGCGCCGCTTTCAAGGTTTGATGCCGGGGCACGGCGGTGCGCCGGCCCTGGGTCAGCAGCTGAAAACAATTGTCCAGTTGAGCTTGCAGGCCCACCAGCGCCAACGCATCAATCTGCGCCGCCGCCAGTTCGATGGCCAGGGGCAGACCATCGAGCCGGCGACAGATTTCGCGCACGACCTTGAGGTCTTGTTCGCGCAGCACAAAGCCTTGCTGACGAGCACGGGCACGGCTGACGAACAGTTGCACCGCCGAATAGCCCATCGCTTCGGCCACACTGTGCAACGCCGAAGCCGGAGGCACCGCCAGTGGCGGCAAACGCTGGACCGTTTCCCCCTGCGCCTGGAGCGGCTCGCGACTGGTTACCAGGATCGACAGGCGTGGCGCCGCCATCAGCAGGTCCTCGACCAGTGTCCGGCAGCGTTCGAGCAGGTGCTCGCAATTGTCGAGCACCAATAACGCATGACGTTGCGCCCATGTCTCCAGGGTGGTTCCGACGCCCAGCTCAAGCGCCCGGGTCAGATGATCGACCACCTGCGCAGGGTCATCGATCACCGCCAGATCCACCAGCCAGACCCCATCCTGATAATGCTGCAAGAGCAGTTCGGCCACCCGCAACGCCACGGTGGTCTTGCCGATGCCGCCGGGACCGGTCAGGGTCATGAGGCGCCGAACCGGTAACTGGCGGACCAGACTGCCGACCAGCGAATCGCGCCCGATCACCGGCGACAGGCGCGCGGGCAGATTGTGTTGAGGTTTCTGAACCGTTTCGATCGAGGCCAGCGTACTCGCCGGCACCCGCTGCACGGACGCGATAAAGCTATAACCGCGCTGGGGAATGTTGACGATGTAGCGCTGCCCGTCCTGCCCGTCGCCCAATGCGCGACGCAGCGCGGCGATATGCACGCGCAGGTTGATCTCCTCGACCACCGAAGTCGGCCAGACGAGTGCGATGAGCTCGTCCTTGCTGACCACGTTGCCCGCACGCTGGACCAGCACCTGCAAGATATCCAGGGCCCGCCCGCCCATGCGCAGCGGCCGGTCCCCATCGAGGATCAGCCGTTGCCGCAGGTGAAACGCATAAGGGCCGAATCGCAGCACCGCTTCGTTGTTCAAATCACTGACGCTGTTCATGCAGGTCCACGTGCGCAAACCCTAAGCGGCTCAACGGATTGTCATTTCCATTGCGCGCCAGGCTCGCGCCTCCATTACAAAGAGTTCACGGGTATCTTCGCAGGCCTTGGTGACGGAACAACGGTCACGGTGGGAGCGTCACGGCCATCACGGTGCGCAGAACGGACAAAAAGGCTCTAGCTGAACTGTTCGCGGTACTGGGACGGGGTCAACCCGAGTTTTTCACTGAACAGAAACCGCATGTGCCGCACACTGCCAAAACCACTTTTGAAGGCCACGGTCTTGAGCGGCAAGTCACTGGTTTCCAACAGATTTCTCGCACAGTCGATACGTGCGCTCTGGAGAAATTCCATCGGCGTCATGTTCACTTCCCGGGCGAACACCCTGGCGAAATGACGCGGACTCATGGTGGCCAGGCCGGCCATGCGCTCGATGCTGAAGGCTTCGTCGAGGTGGTCGAGCACATAATTCTGCACGCGCGTCACCGGTGTTTCGTGAGGGGCCACCGTCGCCATCAACGGACTGAATTGCGCCTGTCCGCCCTGACGTTTCATCACCACCAGCAACACCTTGGCCACGTCCTGGGCGACTTTCTTGCCATGGTCTTCGGCCACCACCGCGAGTGCCAGGTCAATGCCGGCAGTGACGCCGCCGGAGGTGATCAGGTTGCGGTCCTGAACAAAGATCTGATCGGTCTCCACCGTCGCCTTCGGGAACCCCTTGATCAGCCGTTCGGTGTAATGCCAGTGGGTGGTGACACGGTAGCCATCAATCAGGCCGGCATTCCCGAGCACGAATGCGCCGGTGCAGATCGAGCCATAACGTCCGGCCCGCTTAACCGCACCTTTGAGCCAGCCGAGCAACGGCGGGTGTTTTTCGTTGTAGGCCCCGGGGCCGCCCGGCACCAGCAACAGGTCATACGCCTGATCCGCCTGATCGATATGCACATCGGCCTGCACGTTGACACCGTTGGAGGCACGCAACGCGCCGTGCTCGGTGCCGATGGTCGACAACGCGTAACGCTCGGCCGGTTCCAGATAACGATTAGCGATGGAAAACACCTCCATGGGCCCGGCCATGTCGAGCAGGAGAAAATCAGGGAACAGCACCATTGCCACGGTTTTCATGGGTTCAAAATCACTGAAATCAAAAAAAGAATACTGGCCAAACACGTACCCCCTGTAGGAGCCGGCTTGCCGGCGATGGCGGTACATCAGCCGATATTGTTAGCGACTGACACACCGCTATCGCCGGCAAGCCGGCTCCTACAAGGTTACGTGTACGGCATGAAGGCTGTGCTGTGCATTATGGCCAAGTGCGGGGGGATCAGTCTGCTTATTATTGTCAACTAAAACGGGACAGTATTTCAATTTTCATCTACTTATTGCACTACAGGATAAACATTAACCTTCTCCTCACTCGGACGAATCAACGTCCCCACAGGAGATTTCATCATGCTGACCCTTCGCAAAGCTTCCGATCGCGGCTTGGCCAATCATGGTTGGTTGAAGTCGTTCCATACCTTTTCCTTCGCCAACTACCGCAACCCGAAAGAGCAGGGTTTTTCCGACCTGCTGGTGATCAACGATGACCGCGTCGCGGCAGGCAAAGGCTTTGGCCAGCACCCGCACCGTGACATGGAGATTTTCTCCTACGTGCTTGAAGGTGCCCTGGAACACAAGGACACCCTGGGCACCGGTTCGGTGATCCGCCCCGGTGACGTGCAATTGATGAGTGCCGGCAGCGGCGTGGCACACAGCGAGTACAACCACTCGGCGACCCGTGGTGTGCACTTCCTGCAAATCTGGATCGTGCCGGACGTCAGCGGCGCCAAACCGCGCTATCAGCAAGAGCATTTCAATACACAGAAGAAACGCGGGCGCCTGCAACTGATCATCTCCCCCGAGGGGAAAAACGGTTCGCTGAAGGTGCGCCAGGATGCGCGGGTGTATGCCGGCCTGATCGATGGCAAGGAAAGCGCCACGCTGGAACTGGCCGCCAATCGTTATGCCTACGTGCATGTGGCGCGTGGCAGCGTCGAACTCAACGGCCTGCAATTGCAGGAAGGCGATGGCGTGCGGGTTCGCGATGAACAGTTGCTGACCCTGAGCAACGGCGTGGATGCCGAAGTGCTGGTGTTCGACCTGCGTCCTCAGGAATTGCCTGAAATGCCGTAATCCGGTGTGAAGTAATCGCCACCTCGCTGCGCTCGACAGCTCCTACAGGTACACGCAAATCCCTGTAGGAGCTGTCGAGCGCAGTGAGGTGGCGATCTTTCAGCCGTCACTCCCCTGTCCCCGCAAACCCCGCCACAATCTCATCGATCACCACCCGCACCCTCGCGGTATGCCGCAAGTCCTCGTGCGTCACCAGCCATATGTCGTACGGCACCGGCCGTGTGCGTTCCGGCCATAGCCTGACCAGCCCGTCGCGCTCCCCCATGTACACCGGAATTTCCCCGAGCCCTATCCCCGCGGCAATCGCCCGGCGCACCAGCAGACTGGAGCTCAGGCTCGAAACGATGCGCCCGCGCCCCAACGGTTCCGAGACCAGCGTGATGTCTTTGTTGTTCTGCAAATACGGCTGATACACCACCAGATCATGCCCCTCGAACGCCGAACCCGGCGCCGGCACACCGTGGGTGTCCACATACTCCCGGGAGGCAAACAGGCCCACCGGCCAACGCGCGATGCGTCGGGCGATCAGGTCCGGGTTGTCTGGCCGGGTGTTGCGCACGGCGATGTCGGCTTCGCGTTTCGACAGGCTCAGAATCTGCGTCGAGGCATCCAGTTGCACGCGCACGTCGGGGTGCTGTGCGTGCAAGCGGGCAATCGCCGGGATCAGGAAGTCGATGGCCATGGAGTCCGTGGTGCTGACCCGAACGATACCGGTCAGCCGGTCGTCGAGCCCTTGAATCTGGCGCTGCATCTCCAGTGCGGAGTGCTCCATTTTCTCCACGGCTTTCAACGCGGCTTCACCGACGGCTGTCAGCGCGTATCCCTCCGAAGTGCGCAGAAACAGCGTCGCACTCAAGGACTTCTCCAGTGCCGTGATCCGCCTCCCGACGGTGGCCTGATCGACCCCCAGCACCCGCGCCGCGCCACGTAACGTCGATTCCCGGCATACGGCCAAAAACACCCTGGCGTCATCCCAATTCATAGGTTTCTCCACCGCTGCATATACGCATCACCATAACGCAAAATCGCTGCGTTATTGCATCAATGAATCTGGATAAGCTGGGCACCATAGATAAACCTGGAGGACGGCTCCCATGCCCAGCACATCAACCACCCCGCGCAGCGCCATCTGGCTGCCGATTTTCGCCGGCCTCTGCGCCAGCCTTGTCAGTATCGGCCTGGCGCGGTTCGCCTACACGCCGTTGATTCCCTCATTGATCCAGGCGCACTGGTTTTCTGCCAGCGACGTGGTGTACCTAGGCGCCGCCAATCTGGTGGGTTACCTGATTGGCGCGCTGATCGGCCATCCGCTGGCCCGTCGGACCTCCAACAAAAGCGCCCTGCGCCTGATGATGCTGGCGGTGACGCTGTCGTTTTTTGCGTGTGGCTTTCCGTTGTCGGTGAGCTGGTTCTTCGGCTGGCGCTTGCTGTCGGGCGTCGCTGGCGGCGCGATCATGGTGTTGGTGGCCGCAACCGTGCTGCCACATGTGCCGGCGTCCCGCCGAGGGCTGGCCAGTGGTGCGATTTTCCTGGGCATCGGTTTGGGTATCGCCGGCTCCGGGACGATTGTGCCGCCGCTGTTGAGCCTGGGTTTGCAGAACACCTGGTTCGGTCTCGGCGCGCTGGCCTTGGTGCTGACCGCCGCCAGTTGGTTCGGTTGGCCCTCAGCCACGCATGCGGCCACCGCAGCACCGTCCGCTGAACCCTCGACGATGCCGACTGACCCGAACGTTTACCTGCTGTTCGCCCAATACGCGTTCATGGCTGCCGGGCTCGTGCCCGCCATGGTGTTCCTGGTGGATTACGTTGCCCGCGGGCTCGGGGCTGGGGCGCACATTGGCGCTCTTATCTGGGTGATGTACGGCCTCGGCGCGATTATCGGGCCGGTGAGTTACGGTTTTCTGGCTGACAAACTGGGCGCACGGCTGAGCATTCGCCTGGTGCTGGTGGTGCAGGCAGTTGCAGTCGGTTTACTGTCGATTTCAAGTACTTTCACTGCGCTGGCCTTGCTGGCGGTGATCCTCGGCTCGTTCCCGCCGGGTATCGTGCCGCTGGCATTGGCCCGGGTTCACGAACTGATCCCGAACCATCATCAACAGCAGATTGCCTGGAGTCGCGCCACCGTGTCGTTCGCCACGTTCCAGGCGATTGCCGGGTTTGCATACTCGGCGTTGTTCAACGCCAGCGGCGGGCATCATGCGCTGTTGTTCATCCTCGCAGCGGGCGCCATTGTCATAGCCCTGCTGCTGGAACAGGGCATGCGCTTGCTGAATCGTCGCGGCCGGCTGCAACCTGTATTGAGCTGAGTCACCGACGGCTTGATGTGGTCCCACTTACTGAACATTTCCAGACAGGACACTCACATGAATCTGCCCCACACCATGACCCTGATCGAAATCACCGAACCCGGCGGCCCTGAGGTATTAAAGCCACGCCAGGCGTCAGTACCAACCCCGGGGCCGGGTGAAGTGCTGATTCGCGTGCACGCTGCCGGGGTCAATCGCCCCGACGTGATTCAACGTGCCGGCAAGTACCCGATGAAACCCGGCATGAGCCCGATTCCGGGCCTGGAAGTGGCCGGGGAAGTGGTGGCGGTCGGTAAAGGTGTCAGCGAATTTATCGTCGGCGACAACGTCTGCGCGCTGACCAACGGCGGCGGTTACGCACAATACTGCGTCGCGCCGGCCG
Organism: Pseudomonas sp. BF-R-01; assembly: GCF_019946615.1. Lineage (NCBI taxonomy): Bacteria > Pseudomonadati > Pseudomonadota > Gammaproteobacteria > Pseudomonadales > Pseudomonadaceae > Pseudomonas > Pseudomonas sp. BF-R-01. The sequence goes on along the minus strand of NZ_JAGYFX010000062.1, from coordinate 22,666 downwards.
GCCAGACGCTGCCGATTCCTCAAGGCATGGATTGGGTGCACGCGGCGGCGGTCCCGGAAACCTTCTTCACCGTGTGGGCCAACCTGTTTGACATGGGCGGCGCTGCCAAAGGTCAGCGCGCATTGATCCATGGCGGCACCAGCGGCATCGGCACGACCGCCTTGATGCTGTGTCGCGAATTCGGCGTCAAGGCCTTCGCCACGGCGGGCAGTGAGGAAAAGTGCGCGGCGATCCGTACGTTGGGCGCCGAAGCGATCAACTATCGCGATCAGGATTTCGCCCAGGTCATCCAGGAAAAAACCGCTGGCAAAGGCGTCAATGTCATCCTCGACATCATGGGCGGCTCGTACCTGAATTCGAACATCGCGGCACTGGGCATGGAAGGTCGACTGGTAATGCTGGGCTTTCTCGGCGGCGCCCACGCCAAGGACGTCGACCTGTTGGCGATCATGAGCAAACGCGCCATCGTGACGGGCTCGTTGCTGCGCCCACGCACCGTGGAAGAAAAAGCCTCGATTGCCGAGCAGTTGCGCGAATACGTGTGGCCGGTGCTCGCTGCCGGGCGTTGCCTGCCGATGATCGACAAGGTTTATCCGTTGGCCGAGGCGGCACAGGCGCATGCGCGGATGGAAGGTGGCGAGCACATTGGCAAGATTGTGTTGCGGGTGGATTGATCTGCAATTGTGGCGCCCCCTCTGTAGGAGCAAGCTTGCTCGCGATAGCGGTGTGTCAGTCGACAGCATTGCTTAATGTGCCCCCGTCATCGCGAGCAAGCTTGCTCCTACAAGGAGGGTTGGTGAACGGCTGTCGAAAATGTTCCCCCCGCCGACACGCTTCTGTTAAAAACCGGACTTCAGTTTTTTACCGACGGACCATCCGATGCCCTCCTCCCCGCTCACACGTCTGCGCCGACGCTGGCTGCCCTTGCTGTGCATGGCCGCGCTGATTGTCGGCCTGCCGGTGAGTTGCGGCGTGCTTGAGCACACCGAGCGCGAGCTGCTGTTTCGTATCGAACCGGGCACGGCGGGCTGGTATCGCGGTTTGCCGAAGGACGTTCAAGAATTCGACATCCAGCCCGCCAGTTTCAAGGATGGGCAAAACCTGCATGCCTGGTGGTGGCCGGCAGCTCGTCGTGATGCGCCTTCGATCCTCTATTTGCACGGTGTGCGCTGGAACCTCACCGGCCAGGCGTTTCGCATCGAACAATTGCGCGCCATGGGCTATTCCGTCCTGGCGATCGACTACCGCGGGTTTGGTCAGAGCAAAGGCGATCTGCCGTCGGAAGCCAGTGTGTATGAAGACGCGCGAGCTGCCTGGGAACGCTTCACAACGATGCAACCGGACGCCAGCAAGCGCCTGATCTATGGCCATTCCCTCGGCGGCGCGGTAGCCATCGACCTCGCGTCAGACCTGGCCGCACAGGCGAAAAAGAACCATGTCGCGGTCCCGGTGCGCGGTCTGGTGATCGAGTCCACGTTCACGTCTCTGGGCGATGCCGTGGCCCAAGTGGCCGAAAGTAACCTGCCGGTGAAATGGCTGCCGGTGCGCTGGCTTCTGTCGCAGAAATTCGATTCCATCGACAAGATCGTCGACATCGACATGCCGCTGCTGGTCGTGCATGGCCTGGCCGATGCATTCATGCCGTCGCGCTTCAGCCAGCAGTTGTTCAACGCCGCCAGCGAGCCCAAGCGCCTGTTGTTAGTGCCGGGCGGCACGCACAACAACAGCATGAGCCTGGGCGGCACCCAGTATCGCCAGGCACTTGAGGGCCTGATGAAAGCAAAACCGCCGCAGATGGCCGGTCCTGCAATCTCACGCGGCTCTCAGGACTCCTGACGTTTAGCGATAACCTCGCGCCTGCAAGTTGAACAATTGCGCGTAACGCCCTCCGGCGGCCACCAGACTGGCGTGATCGCCGCGTTCAAGGATCGCCCCCTGATCCAGCACGATGATGTGGTCGGCATTGCGCACGCTGGAAAAACGGTGGGAAATCAGCAGCGTCATGCGGCCTTCGGTGTGCTCGCTGAAATGCTCGAACACCGCCGCTTCCGCTGCCGGGTCGAGGGCTGAGGTCGGCTCATCCAGAATCAGGATATCGGCGTCACGGCGCATGTAGGCACGGGACAAGGCAATCTTCTGCCATTGCCCGCCGGACAGTTCCTGGCCGCCGGCAAACCAGCGGCCCAATTGCGTCGCATAGCCGCGATCCAGACGCTCAATGAAAGGCGCGGCCATGCCCTCGGCGGCAGCGGCTTGCCAGCGCTGCTCATCGTTGAACGCCAGGGTGTCGCCGACACCGATGTTCTCGCCCACGGAGAACTGGTAGCGAATATAGTCCTGGAAAATCACGCCGATACGCCGGCGCAGCGCATCTTCGTCCCACGCCTGCAAGTCACTGCCGTCCAGCAGGATGCGCCCCTGGTCGGGACGGTACAGGCGGGTCAGCAGCTTGATCAGCGTGGTCTTGCCCGAACCGTTCTCCCCCACCAGCGCCACGCTGTGCCCCGGCACGAGGTGCAGATCAATGCCCTCCAGCGCCGCGCGGCTCGCGCCCGGATAGCTGAACCCGACGTTTTCGAAACGCAGACCATCGCCGGGCAGCGCGCCTACGGTCAGGCTGCCGGAGTCGGCCACCACGGGTTCAGCCAGGTATTCATAGAGGCTGGACAGATACAGTCCATCTTCGTAAAGACCACTGATGGCGCTCAAGCTGCTGCTCACTGCGGTCTGCCCCTGCTTGAACAGCACCAGGTACATGGTCATCTGGCCAAGGGTGATGCTGCCGTGGACGGTGTCGACCACCACCCACGCGTAGGCCAGATAAAACGCCCCCGTGCCCAGCAACCCCAGGACAAAACCCCAGCCATCGCGGCGCAGGGTCAGCCGACGGTCCTCAGCGTAAAGACGCGCGAACGTATCGCGATAACGCTTCAACAGCAGTGGCGCGAAGCCGAACAGTTTGACCTCTTTGATGTAGCCCTCGTGGGAGAGCAGCGTCTCGATGTAGTTCTGTTGCCGGCTCTCCGGCGCACGACGGGTAAACAGCCTGAAGGCATCCCCGGAAAAATGTGCTTCGGCAAAAAATACCGGCAACGCACCCACCACTAACAACACCAGCGCCCACGGCGAAAAATGCACCAGCAACACGCCAAAACTGATCAGCACGATCAGGTTCTGGATCAGCCCCAACGACTTCATCACCAGCGCCAACGGCCGGGTCGACGCCTCGCGCCGGACCCGCACCAGCTTGTCGTAGAACTCGGAGTTCTCGAACTGGACCAGCGACAACGTCTGGGCCTTTTCCAGAATCATCGTGTTGACCTTCTGCCCCAACTGCACTCGCAACAGCGATTGCTGAACCGACAGCGCCCGCTGGGTCCCGGACAGCAACGCGAGCACACCGGCTTCAAACAGCACGTAACGCACCACCGGCCACAACGGCGCACTGCCCTGTTGCGCGTGCAGTTGCATGGCAAAAACCACCGCGTCGACGATGCGTTGGCCCAGCCAGGCAGCCAATGCCGGGAGTACGCCGGCGATCAGGGTCGCCAGCACCAGGCCCAGAAACAACCCGCGAGAAGTAGCCCAGACAAGGAGCAAGGCGCGTCTGGCCTGATCGAGCAATGAGGTGACGCGGGAAAGGGCCGCTGGCATGTTTATCGGTTGCGCTTGCGCGGTTTCGTCATTTCTTTTCGTAAAGGTGAAGGCCCGATGGGGAACACCAGCCCGGGGGGAAGAGGACCACCATTTTCCCACTCTTCCATCATCCGCCTCAGCTCAGGCGGCATTTCAGTCGGCGCTTTACATGACATTTGATCACCCTATTGTTTTGCGAATTCGACACAACTCACTTTTGATACATCAATAACCAGGGCCTTTGCCCTACCAGGTAACAGATTGCCGTCGCTATCGATCCAGCGAGGGAACTCCAGAACGAATTGTCCGTTAGCAGGCTCCGATGGCCATTCGCTTGGCCAGCCAAACAGACGTTTCCCTCCGATCAAATGCAATATCACGAAACCCGGTCTCGATGAAAAAGCACTGTACCACTCGCAAGGGAACGATTTTTTAGCCGTTATTTTCAGTTTCCTGAGTAACGCATGAAGCCTGTCGCCATGAGCGATATGACAGGAAAGAAACCCCATCACCAGCGCAATCACTGCCGACCATAACGCCTCCGATTTCCTGTCCCACACGCCGATCGAAAAAAACCGTTCTCCCGCCAGTAGCAACAGTCCTTCCAAACCGACCACCAGCGACTGAATCACAAACGTAAAAATCAGTGCCTGGACAATCTGTCCAAAAGTGTCCGGGCGCTTGAACGCCGTGAGCGAGTAAAAAATCCACGCCGCTAAAAACCCCGGAAGCAGATACTGCAGTAGCGGGATCACGTCCTTGATCAAGCTGTCCATTGCCCTTTCCAATCCATTGAAAAATTCGACCCGGAGCAAATAAATACAGCACCTCTACGGCCTGTGTCATCCACTGCTGAAGTGCGGTCGTCACAAGAAATTTCGGGACTACAGGCGGGACTACAAGCGAAAAATCCTCCTACATTCAACAAGGAAAAACTGGACAAAAACTCAATCCAGATCCGACGTCACATGCTCCAAAAACCGCGCTCGATACCGCCCCGGACTCTCCCCCGTCCACTTCTTGAACGCCCGGTGAAACGCACTCGGCTCCTGAAACCCCAACTGTTCGGCAATGTCACCAATGCTGGCCTTGCTCTGCCGCAATTGCTCAAACGCAACCCCGCGCCGCACCTCGTCCTTGATTTCCTGATACGAACACCCTTCCCGCTCCAGCTTGCGGCGAAAGGTACTGGGGCTCAGGTGTTGTTCCAGAGCAAAGGCCTGCAAGGTCGGCCATTGGCTGTAGTGACTGTTGCGCAAACGCTGGTGGACTTGCGACGCGAGCCCATGCTGGTTGCGGAAGCGAATCACCAGCCATTGCGGCGCGGTACGCAGAAACACTTTCAGCGAAGCCAGGTCCTGGACCACCGGCAAGCGCAGGTAGTGGCTGGCGAATTCGATTTCGGTGCGCTCGGCGCCGAAGGTCAGGTTCGGCCCCCAGAGCAAACGGTCATCGCTGAGGGACACGCGCTTGTGGCGAAAGTCCGCGCGGTCGATGGGAATACGCCGACCACCCAGCCAGCACATCAGGCTGATCATCAGCACCAGAAAAGTTTCTTCGCCAAAACGCGCAACATCATCGTTTTTCGCGCAGCTATCCAGGCTGATGACTGCACGTTTGCCGCGCACCGTCAGCGTGCCGCGAAAATCGCGAAGGAACAGGGCAAAGTTGTTCAGGCACTGGCGCATGGCTTTGTGCAGGTCTGGTTCCTGAATCAAGGCCCGGCAAATCAGGGCGAAGCTGCCCGGCGGCATGCCGTGGGAGTCGAGCCGGAAGAACTCGTCATCGAGCTCGCGGATCTGGATCAACCAGAGTGCAGCAAACGCACTGGCCGGCACCCGCGACACGGGCTGTTCGATCAACACCGGGTCGATACCTGCCTGTTCCAGCGCAGCCCGCCGCCGCTGAGGATTGTCCCCCAGCCCATGGATCATCGCCTGCACAAAGTAGGCGGCCACCGAATCCTTTTCCCGCATCTGAACGCTTCGCTCCCCATCACCCGAATGGCAAAAAACACCAGCACCGTTGAACAGTTCCGGCATAGGACAACCGCCCCGCCGGTTCTAGACTCGCGGCCAATAGTACGCCTTCGGCCGCTGTGGCGGCCAAGGTATCGCGGGGTTTGACCGGAAGGACGTGTACATGAATCTGCAAAACATTGGCGTGATCGGCGCAGGCACCATGGGCAACGGCATTGCACAAGTCTGCGCCCAGGCAGGGTTCAACGTGACCTTGATCGATATCTCCGAGAGCGCCCTGCAAAAGGCTGTTGCGACCGTCGGCAAAAACCTCGATCGGCAAGTTGCCAAGGACACGCTGACAGAAGCTCAAAAGCTCGCCGCCCTCGACAAGATCCGCACCAGCACCGACTACAGCAGCTTGCACAACGTGCAACTGGTGATCGAAGCCGCCACCGAAAACCTCGACCTGAAACTGCGCGTGCTGCAACAAATCGCCGCGCAGGTCAGCGCCGAGTGTGTGATCGCCTCCAATACGTCGTCGCTGTCGATTACCCAACTTGCCGCCAGCGTCAGCCAGCCTGAGCGCTTCATCGGCCTGCACTTCTTCAACCCGGTGCCAGTGATGGGCCTGATCGAAGTGATTCGCGGCCTGCAAACCAGCGACGCAACCCACGCCCTGGCGCTGGACATGGCAACCACCCTGGGCAAAACCGCGATCACCGCCGGTAACCGTCCGGGCTTTGTGGTCAACCGGATTCTGGTGCCGATGATCAACGAAGCGATCCTGGTGTTTCAGGAAGGCCTGGCCAGCGCCGAAGACATCGACGCCGGGATGCGCCTGGGTTGCAACCAGCCCATCGGCCCGCTGGCACTGGCCGACCTGATCGGCCTGGACACCGTGCTGGCGATTCTTGAAGCCTTCTACGACGGCTTCAACGACAGCAAATATCGCCCCGCGCCACTGCTCAAGGAAATGGTTGCCGCCGGTTATCTGGGACGCAAGACGGGGCGTGGCTTCCATGCCTATGCCTGAGCGTTGCTCACGTTTCGCCGAGTACCGCGACAAGGTGCTGGAGCTGTTTGCCAGCAAGGGTTTCGGTCAGGTCGGCATGCGTGAGCTCGCGACGTGCCTGGGGCTTTCCCCAGGTTCGTTGTATCACCATTACCCCAGCAAACAGCACTTGCTGCTCGACTTGATCGAGGAGTTCTACGAAGAGCTGTTGGCAACCCTGGGGCGCATCGAGCAAAAGTCTCCGGCCAAGCGCGACAGGCTCAACAGCCTGATCCGCGCGCATTTGAATCTGCATCAGGAAATGCCCTGGCATTTTCGTCTGGTGGAACGCGACAGCGGCTGCCTGAATGACGAACAGCAGGCGCGCGTTCGGCAGTTGCGCGAACAGTACGAACGCACATTGCTGCTGATGCTCGGGACCAAACCCCGCCTCAGTGAACAGGCGCAACAGGCCGCCGGACATGCCATCGCCAATCTGCTGAACAGCGCGCCCTGCTGGCTGGCGCATCATCTGCTGGATGAACCTGAGCGTAATGAACTGCTGGAAAACCTCGTGGCTGGGGCCATTGAGCGCTTGCTGCGGCCCTCGGTGCCACGCGCAGCGGCCTGAGAAACCAGACTGGTTTCAGTGGATCGAGCGAGCCACCGATGCAAAGCGTAAACCCACGCCGCATAATGGCGCGCCCTCAAACACAAAAAGGACTTCGTGTGTTATCCCGCCCCCGCCCCCTCTGGTCATGGCTCTACTACCCCCTGAGCTGTATCGCCGTCTTCGTACTGATTCTGCACATCGCCGCCTTTGACTGGTTGCTGATAACGCCCATCGATGTCGGCGGCACTTTTATGGGGGGAGGCATGGCAACCCAGCTTTATCTGATGGGCTGGGGCGCTGCCAGCGTCGGCCTGCTGCTTGCCGTTGTGTGTCGTTTGCCCGGATCAATCTACGGCTGGATCAGCGCCGGACTTTTGCTCGTGGGCATTGGCGCCTGGTGGCAACTCAACTATCCGGCAAACGCCGACCAAATGATTTTGAGTACCAGCCGACAGGAGATCGGCGTGGCCATGCTGATCGGCGCAGTGCTCCTATGCAGCGGCCTGTATGCCCGCTCGAGGATCAAAAGCCGCGCCTCAAAAACATCGCCGTCACGCTCGGCAATGTCGGGGCGAATGGCCGTGGCGACCACGCTGCTCATCTTGTTTGTCGGTGTGCCCATGGCCATTTTCAAGCAACAATCGTTACCGAACTGCGCCTTCAACAAGGCCGGTCAACAGTTGACGGTCTGCCTGGGCGAAGACGATGTCCCGGTGGTCGTGGATTGAGCGATAACCCGCACCGTTTCAATAGAAAAAACATCTAAACGATTTTTGCCAATCCCCACCTCTAAGGCTTTGCTAATGCCGTTGTAGGAGCGTGCAGTCTGGATAAACGCGGCGTTCTGGAGACCATCGCGAGCAGGCTCGCTCCTACAGGAAAACCCACCTCCGTCTGTTGGCAACGGGAGCAAACAATGAAAATCAATCCCTACCTCATCTTCAACGGCGACTGTAAAGCCGCGTTCACTTTCTATACCCAGGCCCTTCAAGGCCAGCTCGACGTCATGATGACCTTCGGTGAAAGCCCGGCGCGCGAGCACTTTGCGGCGGACCTGCACAACCTGATCATTCATACCCGCCTGTCGGTGGGCGATCAGGCGATCATGGGGTCGGACACCACACCTGATCGCCCCACAGATGACATGGCCGGTTGTTCGGTCTCGCTGAACGTCGACAGCATTGCCGAGGCGGAACGGGTCTTCAACGCATTGGCGGAAGACGGCAGCGTGCAAATGCCCCTGGAAGCGACCTTCTGGGCCGCACGTTTCGGGATGCTGGTCGACCGGTTTGGTGTGTCGTGGATGGTCAATTGCGAAAAGGATCAGTGACTTTACCGGCAAGCAAACGCCCAACCTGAAAGGCTGGGCGTTCTGGACACTCCCGGACCGTCTGCTACCGTCAACAGGCCACCCCGCCTCGCAGCAGAACCGTCGGAGGAAACCCACCATGCCTGCCCATGACGCGCCCTGGTCCACCCGTTTGAAAATATCGCTGCTGGCGACAGCGCTCGCCGGAACCCTGCTGGGTTTGAGTGGTTGCGCCACGGTCGATGCCCAGACCACTGCTTATGTGGGTGTCGAGCATCCCGCGCCGACGCTGGCCAGTGAAGTCGTGGTGTTGCGTACCGAACCCCTTCGCCCTCACATTCGATTGGGTGAAGTGCTGATCGATGCCAGCGTTGATCCCGCCCCCCCGATCACCCAGGTAGAAGGAAAACTTCGGGACGAGTCAGCCAAGCTCGGTGGCGATGCCGTGGTGGTGGTCTACGACCATATCCAACCGATGGGCGCTTATGTCAACGGGCCGCTGTGGGCTCGCGATGTAAGAACCATTGAGGGACGCAAACTCAAAGGGATCGTGATCAAGTATCGGTAGCGGCCGCGCCTAACCCTTCACGCACACCACCTGACGCAAGGTATGCAGCACTTCCACCAGCTCGCGTTGGGCGTGCATCACGCGGTCGATGTCTTTGTAGGCCATCGGTATTTCATCGATCACCGCCGCATCCTTGCGGCACTCGACGTGGGCGGTGGCGCGGATCTGATCTTCGACGGTGAACAGGCTTTTCGCTTTGGTACGGCTCATGGTGCGGCCAGCACCGTGGCTACAGGAGCAGAACGATTGCTCGTTGCCGAGCCCGCGAACGATGAAGCTTTTCGCGCCCATCGATCCCGGAATGATCCCCAGCTCCCCCTTCTGCGCCGACACCGCGCCTTTGCGGGTGACCAGGATTTCCTGACCAAAATGCCGCTCTTTCTGCACGTAGTTGTGGTGGCAGTTCACCGCCTCCAGGGCGACGTCGAACGGCTTGCCGATCACTTTCCGTGCCGCCTGAATCACCGATTGCATCATCAACGCACGGTTCTGCCTGGCGAAATCCTGGGCCCAACCGACGGCTTCAACGTAATCATCAAAATGCCGGCTGCCTTCTTCGAAGTAAGCCAGGTCACGGTCCGGCAAATTGGCGATGTGCTGGCGCATGTCGGCCTGGGCCAGTTGAATGAACAAGCAGCCAATGGCGTTGCCAACCCCGCGTGAGCCGCTGTGCAGCATGAACCAGACCCGATTGGCCTCATCCAGGCACACCTCAATGAAGTGGTTGCCGCTGCCCAACGTGCCCAAGTGCCCTCGATTGTTGGTGCTGGCGAGTTTCGGGTACTTATCGGTAATCGCCTTGAACCGTGGGTTCAAGGCAGACCAGGCATGATCGGCCTGTTTCGGAACGCTGTCCCAGGCACCTTTGTCCCGCACCCCACGACCAACGGTGCGCCCATGGGGCACCGCTTTCTCTATCGCGCAACGCAAGCCATGTAGGTTGTCCGGTAAATCAGCGGCGGTCAGCGACGTGCACGCGGCGATCATGCCGCAGCCAATATCCACCCCGACTGCGGCGGGGATGATCGCGCCCACGGTAGGAATCACACTGCCGATGGTCGAGCCCTTGCCCAGGTGCACGTCGGGCATCACCGCCAAGTGCTTGAAGATGAACGGCATCTTCGCGGTGTTGATCAATTGCTGCCTGGCTTCGTTTTCTACCGGAACGCCTTCGGTCCAGAGCTTGATCGGTTTGCCGTTGGCGACTTCCAGCAGTTGATAGGTACGGTCTTGCATGATTCGGTTCTTTCCGGTGGCCGATGATCCGGCGCTGTGCTGAAGACTCAGCCGTGCGCTGAGTCTTCATGATATCGCAGCGAAACCACGTTGCAGATCCTCAATCAACGCCTCGACATCCTCCAGCCCGATGTGCAAGCGCAGCACCGGATTCAATGAACGGTCCGCCGCACTCTGGCGATCCTGGGTGTCGGCCACGGTGATCAGACTTTCGAAACCACCCCACGAAGCACCCAATCCGAACAACTGCAACGCATCGATGAAGCGCTCGACATAAGCGGCGTCCACCTCGCTCAGCTCAAAGGACAGCAAGCCGTTGCTGCCTTTGAAGTCCCGTTGCCACAAGGTGTGGCCAGGGTGGTCGGGCAAGGCCGGATGGAACACCCGTTTCACCTGCGGTTGCGCTTGCAGCCAATGGGCGATTTCCAGCGCCTGGCGCTCATGCACCTCCAGTCTCGGTGCCAGGGTTCGTGCGCCGCGCAATACCAGATAAGCGTCATCCGGGCTGACGGTGACGCCAAAGGTGTCGCTCATGGATGCCAGCGGTTGCCAGGCATCTTCGCGGACGCAGACGCTGCCCATGACCACATCGCTGTGGCCGCACAGGTATTTGGTCAGCGCCATGATCGAGATGTCCGCGCCGAGGGTCAGCGGTCGGTACAGGTAACCCGAGCCCCAGGTGTTGTCGACGGCCAGCAGAATGCCTCGCGGTTTGCACAGGGCGGCAATGGCCGGCAAGTCGCAGAGTTCGTACAGCAAGGAGCCCGGGACTTCGGTGTAGACCATTTTGGTGTTGGCTTGCAGTTGCGCCTGCAAGTTGCTGCCGTCGGGGATGAAGTAGCTGACCTGGATACCGAACGGCTCAAGAAATTCCCGGGCCAGACGCCGCACCGGTGCGTACACCGCATCGGTGATCAGCACATGATCGCCGGGGCGCAGGTAGGCCAGAAACGTCTGCGCGACCGCCGCCAGCCCGGTGCCGAACAGTCGCGTGCGATAACCGCCTTCCAGTTCGGTGACCAGGTCTTCGAGGGCGAACGCGGTTGGATTGCCGCGCGCGCCGTAACTCAACACCCGCTCGGTGTCACGGCGGGCACGGGCGTCACGCATTTGCGCGAGATTGTCGAACAGTACCGTGCTCAGACGGGTGACCGGCACGTTGACCGAACGACCGCCACTGCCCTGCTCAGTGCGTGCCGAATGGACCAGGCGCGTGCGTACCCGCGCGTCCTCGGTGGCTTGAGGTTGCAGCGGTTTGAGACTGGCAATCTCGTCTTCGCTCATCTGCGCCAGCAAGCCGATTTCCCAGGCCAGGTACTGCCGCGCCGCGTCCTTGTTGCCGGAGTGCCGATCATGGGTGAAGAACAGGAAATCGATGCACTGTTCATTGGCCGGCGTGTCCGGACTTTCCTGCACGGTGAATCCGGCCGCACGCCAGGCAGCGAGTCCGCCTTCCAGCAGTCGCAGTTGTGCGCGCTGGGTTTCCGGCAATTCCTGCGCCGCGAATGCGGCCAGCAATGGATCATCGGCCACCAAGACCAATGGCCGGTGCTCACCGGCTACGTGCGTCGCGAGCAGCGAACGAATCGACCAGCGAGAGCCGGCAATATGGCCCTTGCGAAAGGTCATGCTCGGGCGCAAATCGATCAGCGCGACGGCGTCGTCCTTCAACGCGTCGGACAGTGCCTGCACCGAGATCGATGGCAACGCCTCATGGGCGGCAACTTCAGTCTTGGGCAACGCCAGACCGCTGCTCACGCCACCTTCCAGCACATACGCCTCATGCCCCAACTGGCGCAGCCAGCTCGCGACAATCGGCGCACGCACGCCATCGCTGTCGATCTGCACCAACCGCGCCTGACGCACACCGACGTACAGATCGGTGGATTGAATCAACTGCCCGCCCGGCGTGTGTTGTGAACCGGGCAGACTGCCAGCGGCAAACTCCTCGGCAGTGCGCACGTCGCACAGAAACAGACTGCGCCCCGCCTCTTCGGACCACTGCTCGACCTGTGCTGCCGTAACCGTTTTCACCCCGGCCCGTTCCGCCAGCCCGGCAGCGGCCAGGCGTTGCGCCGCCAATGGCGCAACGGATACCGCATCGGCATAACGACGGCTGCTGCCGTGTTCCAGCTGAAAATCTTCGAGGTACCAGCCCTGAGTACCGTTCTCCAACGCGTAGACCGGATTCTTCAAGCCCAGGTTGATCAGCGTTTGCGCGCCGATAATGCTGCGGGTCCGGCCGGCGCAATTGACCACGATTGGCGTGGTGTCATCCGGCACCAGATCATGGATGCGATAACCCAGCTCACCGTTCGGGCAGCACACGGAACCGGGAATGGTCATCTTGCGGTATTCATCGAACGGCCGGCCGTCCAGTACCACCAACGGTTCGCCACGGCTTTGCCATTCGGCCAATTGCTGCGCGGTGACATGCGGCGTGTGGCTGGCCTCCTCCACCAATTCGCCGAACGCCTTGGAGGGCACATGCACGCCGGCAAACAGCTGATAACCGGCAGCCTGCCAACCCTCGGCGCCACCCTCGAGAACGTGCACGCGCTCATACCCCAACGCCTGAAGACGCTGGGCAGAACGCGTGGCGACATCACCGCCATTCTGGTCATAGATCACCAGCCGCACCTGAAGGTTCGGCGCCAGCCGCCGAGCCTCCAGTTCCAGTCGGCTGTAGGGCAGATTCACCCCGAAAAACAGATGGGCCTCGCCATACTGGCCGTGTTCGCGCACATCAAACAGGGCGATTTCCTGCCCGTCGAACAGCCACTGTTGCAATTGCCCTGGGGTTACGGTCTGGCTCATGGAAGTCCCGCTTGAAAAAGAAATTATTGAAGCGCCAGAGAGCGCTCATTGGCCGCCACGTCGCGGCCCTTCGCATACGCACGCTGAATCGCCGGCCGTGCCTTGAGGCGTTCGCGCCAGGCGTGGATGTGCGGGAAGTCCGCCAGGTCCTGGCCCTGACGTTGCGGCTGGATCCACGGGAAAATCGCCATGTCGGCAATGGAGTACTCGCCCGCCACATACGGCACGTCAGCCAGGCGCGTTTCCAGCACCCGATACAACCGCGTCGCTTCGGCATTGAGCAGGTCGAGGGCGAACGGAATCGGCTGCGGCGCCTTCTCCTTGAACACCTGCAACTGACTCAGGTACGGCGTGATATGCCCCACCTGCCAAAACAGCCACTCCTGGACTTTCTGCCGCTCGACACTGCCGGCCGGCGGCAGAAAACGCCCGGCCTTATCGGCCAGGTAATTGAGAATGGCGCCGGATTCGAACAGGTTCAGCGGTTCGCTCAAACCCTCGGGTGCATGGTCGACAATCGCCGGGATCCGCCCATTGGCGCTGATCCGCTGGAACGCCGCCTGCTTCTGCTCGCCCTCGCGGATGTTGATCGGCACCACTCGGTAATCCAGTCCGAGTTCTTCAAGCAGGATGCCGATCTTCAAGCCGTTGCCGGTCGGCCAGTAGTACAAATCGATCATGCGTAGGCCTTGATCGACGGCGCCATTTGCGAGGCGTTGTAATTGAGAATGCGCCCGTCCGCTTCGACGCCATAACGGCCGTTGAGGGATTCCAGCGGCAAGCCGTAGAGATGGAAATGCAAGGTCGCACTCTCGCCTTCAACGCGAATGCCGTGCAGGTCTTCACCGAGAAACGAAATCGACGTGCCGGGTTGCACGATCACTTCCTTTTGCAGGTGCAGGGTGGTGAAACCTGGCTCGCGGCCTTCGTCATCACGACCATAGACGTAGTTGATCTCCTGGCCTTCGACGGCGCTGATGATCGCCCAGGTTTCATGGTTGTGCGGGAGCGTGCTTTTGCCCGGCAACAACGAGTTCAGGTACAGCGTCGGCGTGTCGCCGTCGTCATTCAGACGATAGCGAAACGCGGTGCTGCCCTGCCCCGGCACTGGCGCGGGAAAAGCGTCGAAATTGAACAGATCCCGGCGCTCGGCCAAGGCTTCCAGCAGGGAGACGATCTCCACCAGCGCGGCGCGGTCGACGCCGCGTTGGTTAATGACGCGGATTTTCTTCAGGAAAACCTCAATGACGGCGGCACGGTTTTCGGTACTCATGGACAGGCTCCTCGGTATTAGACGGACAGGCTGTAGCGACCCAGGTTGGTCAGCAGATACGGATCGTTGGCAACGGCGGGACGGCGTCCCGGATCACCCAAGGCATGGCGCAGGAATTCCTGGGTGCGCTCGCTGCTCGGGTGCTGGAAAATCTGTGCGGCGCTGCCGTGCTCGACGATCACGCCGTTTTCGGTGAAGTAGACGATGTCGCTGATCTCTTCAGCGAAGCGCATTTCATGGGTGACCAGCACGCAGGTCATGCCCTCTTCGGTCAGCTCGCGAATCACCGTCAGCACTTCGCCGACGGTTTCCGGGTCAAGGGCCGAGGTCACTTCATCGAACAGGATCAATTCCGGGCGCATCGCCAGCGCCCGGGCTATCGCCACACGTTGTTGCTGGCCGCCGGACAGTTGCCCCGGATAGGCATCGGCCTTGTGCTCCATGCGCACTTTCGCCAGCAAGGCACGCGCTTCTTTTTCGGCCTCGATGCGGCTGCGCCCCAACACCTTGCGCGGCGCAATCACCAGGTTTTCCAACACCGACAAATGCGGGAACAGGTTGTACTGCTGAAAGACAAACCCCACGCGCTTGCGCAACTCGATGCGCTGGGCTTCCTGCGCCAGCGTGTGCACCTCGGTGGTGCCGACGCGGATGCTGCCGCGCTGGGGCTGCAACAACCCGGTGATGCAGCGCAGGATGGTCGATTTACCGGAACCGGACGGGCCGATAATCGACACCGCCTGCCCACGATGAACGTCGAGGTCGATGCCTTTGAGCACCGGGTTGCTGGCGAACGACAGGTGCAAATCGCGCAGGCTGACCAGAGGCTCGGCGACGGTTTCAGTAGAAGGCATAACGTCGCTCCAGGCGTTGGGTGAGACGGGAAATCGGGTAGCAATAAGCGAAGAACAGCACCAGCAGGCTCAGGTAGATCACCACGGTGAAGCCGGTCATGTTTACGGTGTTGCTGGCGATCTGGGCGGTGTCGATCACGTCATGCACACCCACCAGCGAAGCCAGCGCCGTGCCCATGGTGATCACCGCATACAGGTTCATCCACGGCGGCAACATGCGTTTGAAGCACTGCGGCAGGATGATCGAGCGGAAAATCTGCCCACGCGTGAACGCCAGCGAACGGGCCGCTTCCCACTGTGTGCTCGGGATCGAAGCGATGGCGCCACGGAAGATTTCCGCGACGTTGGCACTTGCCGGCAAGGCCAGGCCAATGGTCACCTTGACCCAGTCGGGGAACGAGATGTAGGCACTGCCGATCTTGATCTCGAACGGGAACACATAGGTGGTGAAATAGATCAGCACCAGCCACGGCGCATTGCGGAAAATCTGCACCCAGATCCGTGCCGGGAAACGCAGCAGACGCAGCGGCGACAACGCCAGTGCGCCCACCAGCAACCCCAGCACCGACCCCAGCGCGATGGCGACCAGACTGATCAGGATGTTTTGCCCGAAGCCCACGGCGAGGGCTGGCGACCATTGCAGCAGCGCCTTGAGCACCGGGCTTTGCGGGGCCAACCACAGCAACCCGAGCACAACGCAGATCAGCAGCAACAATTTGCCGACGTGCCGCCGCGGCCAGGTCACCGGCGCGGTGACGGACGATTCAATGGCCATAGCCGGGCATCCTCAGGCGCGCTTCCAGGTAGCGCCCCACACAATTGACGATAAAACTCAGCAGACCGAAAAAGCTCAGAATCAGGATCATCAGTTCCAGCACGTTATCGCTCTGGGTCCAGATCATGATCGACGCGTAGGTGATATCGCCCACGGCAATCGCCGAGGCGACGGCGGTCATTTTCACCAGGTCGATCAGGTTGTTGATCAGCGATGGCAAGGCGAAGCGCAAGGCCAGCGGCAGTTGCACGTTCCACAACAACTGCCGAGCGTTGAACGCCAGGGAACTGGCCGCTTCCAGCGTCACGCCCGGCACCGCCTCGATGCCGGCGCGCAAGGCCTCGGCATGGAATGCGCCCTTGTGCAGCGAGATCACGATCACCACCCAGGCGAACGGCGTCAGCGGGTTCGCCGCGCCGACGGCCTGGGTCAGCAACATGTTCAGCACCAGGAAGGCGCAATACAGTTGCACCAGCGTCGGCGTGTTGCGGGTGACTTCGACGAACACCCGCGCCGGTTTCGCCAGCCACGGCTTGCCCGACGTCAGCATCGCCGCCAATCCCACGCCGGCGAGCAAACTGCCGACGATGGTGAACAGGCACAACAACACCGTGGTCAGCGCGCCCTGCACCAGGGTGCCGCGCTGGTAGGCATCCAGCAGAAAGCTGTAGTTCAGACCGAACCCGGCGCTCCAGTGGACGAAAAGCTCCAGCCAGTGACTCATGCCGTACCCCGCAGTTGCGCGCAGGCCCGGGCAATGCGGCGTCCGGCTTCAGCCACGCTGTCGGTCGCGGTGGCGATGGACAGGCGGAACCACGGCGACAGGCCATAGGCACTGCCCGCTACGCCAGCCACCCCTTCCTCCAGCAAATAGGCGACGACGTCGGCGTCGCTGTTCAGGCGCACGCCGTCAGGACGATAACGCCCCAGCAAACCGGCGCAGCGCACAAACACGAAGAAACCGCCCTGAGGCTCAAGCACTTCGAGACCGTCTACGTCGCGCAACGTGCTCACCAACACATCCCTTCTCAGTTGATAAGCCGCCACTTGCTCGGGCAGGAAATCCAGCCCTCCGTCAAAGGCCGCCAATGCAGCCGCTTGCCCCACCGAGGAAGCCCCGGAAGTCGATTGCGACTGCACGACCGCCATGGCGCCCGCCAGCAGTTGTGGTCCGGCACCGAAACCGATGCGCCAACCCGTCATCGCGTAGGTCTTGGACACACCACCGACCAGCAGGCAGCGCGCTTGCAGATCCGGCGCGACATTGAGCAGGCTCTGCGGCGGCTGACCGTCGAAACGGATGTGCTCATAGAGTTCATCCAGCAGGATCAACACCTGCGGATGACGGCGCAGCACCTCGGCGAGCGCCTGCAACTCGGCTGCGCTGTAGACCGCGCCGCTTGGATTGCCGGGGCCGTTGAGGATCAACCAGCGCGTGCGCTCGCCGATGTGTTGCGCCAGTTGCGCGGCTGTCAGCTTGCAGCCCTGCTCCAGACCGCATTCGATAAACACCGGCTCGCCACCGTTGAAACGCACGCTGTCCGGAAACGACGGCCAGTACGGCGTGGGCACCAGCACTTCATCACCCTCGTCGAGGGTCGCGGCAAAGGCGTTGAAGATGATTTGCTTGGCACCGTTGGCAATCACGATGGAGGGCAGCGAATACTCCAGAGCGTTTTCGCGCTGGAGCTTGCGCTGCACGGCAAGTCGCAAGGCTTTCACGCCCGGCGTCGGCGTGTACTTGGTGGCACCGGCGGCGATGGCGGCATATGCCGCCTGCTTGATGTGTTCGGGCGTGTCGAAATCCGGCTCGCCAGTGGTCAGGTCGAGAATGTCGCGACCGGCTTCGCGCAACTCGGTAGCGCGGGATTTGGCGGCGGCGTTGGCCGACAAGGACACACGCTGTACACGCCTGGAAAGTCTTAGCGTCATGGCTGGGCAACCTCCACGACCTTGCCCGGATTGAGCAGGTTTTTCGGGTCCAGCGCTTGCTTGATGCGCCGCATCAGATCCAGCTCCACCGGGCTTTTGTAGCGATCCAGCAGGCCCAGCTTGCGTTGGCCGATGCCGTGTTCGGCGCTGATCGAGCCGCCGTGGGCATGGGCGCTGTCGTGAACCAGCAGGCTGAGCGCCGCGTAGTTCGCCATGTGGGCATCCACCGTCGAATCCAGCGGATGAGCAACGTTGTAATGCAGGTTGCCGTCGCCCAGATGGCCGAAGGTGAAATGCCGGACACCGGGAAAGTGCGCCTGCAACAGCGCATCGGTGTGGCTGACGAACGCCACGACCTGGGAAATCGGCACCGAGATGTCGTGCTTCATGTTGCGGCCGGCACGTTTCTGCGCCTCGCTCATATTCTCGCGCAACAGCCAAAGCGCTTCACTTTGCGCGAGGCTTTCGGCGATCAGCGCATTGGCCAGCAAGTCTTTTTCGAACGCATCGCCGAGCACCACTTCAAAGGCTTCGCGGGCGTGAGTTTCGCTGTGGTTATCCGAGAGTTCCAGCAACGCGAACCAGGGTTGGCTGACACCGAGAAAAGGTTGCGGCCCCTCGGGAAATTGCTCGCGCAGCAGCGCCAGGCAATCGGCACTGAGCAGTTCGAAAGCGGTGAGGCTGGCGCCAAACCCGGCGCGGGCATGGGACAGGAATTGCACCGCCTGCGACAGCGAGTCGAAGGCCAGCAACGCCGTGGCTTGTGCCTTGGGCAGCGGGAACAGTTTCAGCGTGGCGGCGGTGATAATGCCGAGGGTGCCTTCACTGCCGATGTACAGGTCGCGCAGGTCATAACCGGTGTTGTCCTTGCGCAGACCGCGCAGGCCATTCCAGATTTCACCCTCGGCGGTCACCACTTCCAGCCCCAGCGTCAGTTCGCGGGTATTGCCGTAGCGCAACACGGCGGTGCCGCCGGCGTTGGTGCCGAGATTGCCGCCAATCGTGCAACTGCCTTCGGCGCCCAGGCTCAGAGGAAACAAGCGACCGGCCTCACGGGCGACGTCCTGCACGTTTTGCAGAATGCAGCCGGCTTCGACGGTCAGCGTGTCGTTGTCGGTGTCCACGACGCGCACCCGGTTCAGGCGATCCAGCAACAGCAACACCGCATGGCCGCTGGCGTCCGGGGTGGCGCCGCCCATCAGGCCAGTGTTGCCGCCCTGCACCACCACGGGTGTATCGGCGGCCACGCAGGCGCGGACCACTGCCGCGACCTCTTCGGTATTGGCCGGGTGCACGGCGGCAATGACCTGGCCGACGTAACGGCCCTGTTTATCGGTCAGGTACGGCGCGGCCTCTTCGCTGCTCTGCACATGGCTGGCGCCGAGCAGTTGCTGCAAGTCTGCGAACAGACTCACGGAAGCACCGCCAGCGGCGCGGCGTTGCGATATTTTTCGTGCAAGTCGCGCAGGGCCTGAGACGGCGCCATGCCGGTGCGCTCACCCAGTTCGATCAGCCAGCCACTGCGGTGCCAGTCGCGCACGATGGCATCGAGTTTCGCCTGGGTATCGTGCTCGCCTTTGCGCAACCAGATCACCGAGTTGGAGGGGATCAAATCACCCGGCAGCGGGATTTCATAACCGGCCCACTCGGCATCGCTCAACAACGCATGCATGGTCGGGCTGACATGCACCGCCGCCACGCAGCCATTGCCGCGCAGCGACAACAACGACTCGGACTGGCTGCGGAATGCCTTGATCTCGGCGCCGTAGGTTTCCTGCAACGGCTTGATGAAGTTGCTGCCCTGGGACACGCACACCGGCTTGCCCTTGAGGTCGGCCCATTGGGTAATGCCCGAGCCTTTGCGAATCAACGCCGCGCCGCCCACCTCTTCATAAGGCGTGGGCACGTAATCGAGGATCTCGGCGCGCTCGTCGGTGAACTGCATGTTGGCGATCAGGATGTCGACCTTGCCCTGCTGCAAAAACTGCACGCGGTTCGGCGCCAGGACCGAGACAGTGTTGGCTTCAACACCCAAGGCCTTGGCAACGCCTTTGGCCAGTTCGACGTTGTAGCCCAGATGTTCGCCAGTCTTCGGGTCGATGGTGCCGAACGGCGGCCCGCTGAGAATCACCCCGACACTGATAGCGTGGCGCTGCTCGATCTTGTCCAGCGTGGCATCGGCTTGAGCCAGGCTCGCGCCCAACACGACAGCGCCGGCCAGGCACAGCGAGGACAGGGTTTTTACGGAAAAATAGCGATTCATGCGCGACTACCTTGAACAGCCGTCGCGCAATGCGCCGGCGTAGTGAAGACGATGAGGTGAATCAGGCACCGTTGGCCTGAAACTTCTTTTGCAACTCGACCAGCGCCGGTGACGCGGGCGTGATGTGGTTGCGGGTCTGCGCCTCGATCAGCCAGCCGCTGCGGTGCAGTTCCTTGACGATCGGGTCGAGCCTGGCCTGGGTGTCGCTTTCACCGCGACGGGTCCAGATCACCGAAGGCGCCGGGTTCAGTTCCGGGGAGATCGCCCGGTAGTCTTTCCATTCGGCACTGTCGGCGATCAATGGATTGACCAGCGTGGCGTCGTGCACGGCGGCGACGCAGTTGTTGCCACGCAACGCCAGCAAGGATTCCGACGAACTCTTGAAGGCTTTGATCTCGACGCCCAACTCGGTGAGCGGCTTGACGTAGCTGCTGCCTTGCGAAGTGCAGACCGGCTGCCCCTTGAGGTCTTCCCAACGGCTGATCTTGCTGTCCTTGAGCACCGCAGCGGTGCCCCCGACCCGGTAAAACGGCGTCGGCACAAAACCGAGAATCTCGCCGCGTTCTGCCGTCCATTCCATGTTGGCGATCAGCAAATCGACTTTGCCCTGCTGCAGAAATTGCACGCGGTTGGCCGGCAAGACAGGCACCAGCTCCACTTCAGCGCCCAACTGGCGACCCAGTTCCTGAGCGAGCTCGACGTTCAAGCCGCGCGGCTTCTGGGTGGCCGGATCAATCCCGCCAAACGGGCCGCCCGACAACAGCACGCCGACCGCCAGCGCATGACGCTGCTCGATCTTGTCCAGCGTCGCGTCAGCCTGGGCAGCCGTGCTGGCGGCCAGTGAGACCAGGGCGCCCAACATCACAGGCAATATTCGTTTTACAGGTGTGCGCTCGAACAACATGGTTTTCCCCCTCATGGATGATCGGCGTCCCCCGACCTGATGTGGGGGATCCTAGGTACAGCGTTGGCGTAACGGAAATTCAAATATCTAATATCGTTATAACTTGGCGTTTAGCGCTGAAAGGCAGAATGGCCACAACCCCTGAATTTGTTGCTTAAAACCCCATTCACACTGAATAACTCAGAAAAAACACATAACGATTCTTAATGCTTATGTTTAAACTCGTGATGTAAAAACAGCCCTGGAAACGCCCATGTCGACCCTGCCCACGCTTGATCTCGAATTGCTGCGCACTTTCATTGCGGTGGTGGATCACCACAGTTTTGCCGAGGCCGGCGCGCAACTGGACCGCACGCAATCGTCAGTCACCCAACACATGCAACGCCTGGAGCAACAGGTTGGGGTGAATCTGTTCGAGAAACGCGGGCGGCAAAAACAACTGACGGAAGCCGGGCTGCAGTTGCTGCGCCACGCCAGACAGATGCTCTCGCTTAACGACGAGGCCTTGAGTTCCCTGCGTGAAAGCAGCTTGAGCGGTGTGTTGCGCATCGGGTCGCCCCATGACATCGCCGACACGATCCTGCCGCCGATCCTCAGCCACATCGCTCGCTCGGCACCGCGCTTGCGCCTGGAAATCGACGTCGGTCGCAGCCCGTTCCTGATGGAAGACCTGCACCGGGGCAAGGTCGACATGGTGATTTCCACTCGCGAAGACCCGAACCTCGAAGGCTTTGCCTTGCGCACCTCGCCGGTGTGGTGGATTTGCTCGGCGCAATACCTGCACAACCCCGGCGAACCCTTGCCGCTGATTCTCGTGGATGAGCCAAGCATCTATCGACGCTATGCGCTGGAAGCGCTGGAACGCGCGAACATTCCCTGGCGGCAGGCGTACCTGGCGTCGAACCTGATCGGCATTAAAGCGGCGACGCGCGCGGGGCTGGGGGTCACCCCCCGAAGCATGGAAATGCTCGGCCCGGACATGCGTGTGCTGGGTGAAAATGATGGATTGCCGCGACTGCCGGACGTCACTTACTACCTGTGGATCCGGCCTAACACCGCCAACCTGATCGCGCGCAAGGCCTATGACCTGATCCGCGCGAGCCAGGGCCTGTCGTTTTCTTGAACGTCGATTCAGAGCTTGGCAATCGATACCTCGGTGGATTTGACGAAGGCGATGACTTCGCTGCCCACCCTCAATTCGAGGTCGCGCACCGAGCGGGTGGTGATCACCGAAGTGACGATCCCGGATGCGGTTTGCACATCGATTTCCGAGACCACTTCGCCTTCGACGATTTCCTTGATGACGCCCTTGAACTGGTTGCGAACGTTGATCGCTTTGATGGTCATGATGCGGCTTCCTGTGTGATGTCGAACGCATCCGAACGGATGTGCAGGCGGCCAAAGTGCACTTCCCGGAACGACATTAAAAGGAATATATAATTATCTATTTATATCTTTTAGAAATATAAGACCTCGCCCGTATTTGCATGCCAGGCCAAATCTGTAGGAGCCGGCTTGCTGGCGATGGCGTCTT
>NZ_JAGYFX010000061.1:0-37742 GCF_019946615.1 Pseudomonas sp. BF-R-01 | reverse complement strand
AGCAAGCTCTGCTCCTACAGGGGTATGCGGTGTTCAATCGTTCATCTGCGCAACCTGCAACAACCACCCCTTGAACGCCGCCATCGCCGACGTTTCGGGCCGCGACTGCAAGCGGGTCAGCCAGTAGCTGCCGGTGGTGATGCCGATGGCGAACGGTTGCTCGATGACTCCCGCCGCCAGTTGCCGGGAGAACATCAACGGCGGGGCCAAGGCCACACCCGCACCTTGCAACGCCGCCTCCATCATCGCCAGCGAGGAATCGAAGACGATGCTGCGAGGCGGCGCGGCATGGGCAGGCAGGCCGGTAGCCTGAAACCATTCGGGCCACTCATCCGTGCGATAGGAACGCAACAGCGTTTGCTGCAACAGATCGTCCGGCGTGTGCAGTTGCCGGGCAATCTCGGGCACGCACAACACCGACAACGGCGCTTCGATCAACCTGACCGCTTCAATCCCGTGCCACGCCCCCGCGCCAAACCGAATCGCGTAATCCAGCCCTTCTGCCGCCACGTCCACTCGATTGTTGTGGGTCGACAGGCGCAAATCTATGAACGGATGTTTCGCCTGAAAGTCCGCCAGTCGGGGCAATAGCCAGCCGACCGCAAACGTCCCCACTGCGCCCACCGTCAACACTTCACGAAAATGCCCGCCCTCGAAACGCTCCAGGGTTTCGGCGATTCGATCGAAGGACTCGCGCAGCACCGGCAACAAGGTCTCCCCTTCACTGGTCAGCATCAGCCCGCGAGGCAGGCGTTTGAACAGGGTGACGTTGAGTTGGGCTTCCAGGCTTTTGACCTGATGGCTCACCGCGGCTTGCGTGACGCACAACTCCACCGCCGCCCGTGTAAAACTCAGATGACGCGCAGAGGCCTCGAAGGCGCGCAGTGCGTTGAGCGGTAATTGCGGGCGGATCATGCCAACTCCCAAATTTTTCTAATGGCTAAGCCGAGATATTGTCGTTTGTCGAAGCACGGCGAACTGAATAGATTTGGCACGCCCAGCGACGGCCCGATTCATAAACCGCTCGGAGTGTAGCGGGTTTAATCATCAAATCTCATGGACAGTAGCTCAATCATGCACAACTCAACATTCGGCAAGGTCTTATCCTGCAGCGCTTTCGGACTGCTCCTCAGTGCAGGTTACTGCGTTGCCGGGAATCAGACTGACGCGCAGATCGAAGCCGCGGTGAATGCCGCGGTTGCCCCGGTCATGCAGCAACAGAACATTCCCGGCATGGCCGTCGCGATCACCGTGAATGGCAAGCAGCATTACTTTAACTACGGCGTGGCCTCGAAGGAAACCGGCACGCCTGTCACCGAAAGCACCCTGTTCGAGATCGGTTCGGTGAGCAAAACCTTCACCGCTACCCTCGCCGCCTACGCCCAGGCCAGCGGCAAACTGTCCCTGTCGGACAAGGCCAGTCATGTCCTGCCGGCATTGCGCGGCAGCGCGTTCGATCACGTCAGCGTGCTGCAACTGGGCACCTACACCGCCGGCGGCCTGCCGCTGCAATTCCCCGACAATGCCGATGCAGCGGACAAGATGCTCGGCTATTTCAAACAGTGGAAACCGGCTTACACCGCCGGCAGCCATCGGCTGTATTCGAACCCGAGCCTGGGGTTGTTTGGATATCTGGCGGCCAACAGCATGGGCCAGCCGTTTGATGAGCTGATGGAAAAGACCGTGCTGCACAAGCTCGGTTTGAAGCACACCTTCCTCAAGGTGCCGCAGGATCAGATGGCGCTTTACGCCCAGGGTTACACCAAGGAAGACAAATCGGTGAGGGTCGAGCCGGGCGCGCTGGACTCAGAAGCGTATGGCGTAAAAACCAGCGCTTCGGACCTGCTTCGCTACGTCGAGGCGAACATCAAACCGTCTGGCCTTGAAGCGCCGATGCAGCAAGCCATCGCCACGACGCATGCCGGTTACTACACTGTCGGCGACATGACCCAGGGGCTGGGCTGGGAGCTTTACCACTACCCGATCACCCTCGATAAATTGCTCGCCGGCAACTCGTCGCAAATGGCGATGGAGGCGCACAAAGTCCAGTGGCTGAACCCGCCGCAAGCTCAACCGGAAAACGTACTGATCAACAAGACCGGCTCCACCGGTGGCTTCGGCGCGTATGTGGCGTACGTGCCCTCGAAAGACATCGGCATCGTGATCCTGGCCAACAAAAACTACCCGAACCCGGAGCGAGTCAAAATCGCCCATGCGGTGTTGAGCACATTGACTCAATAACCTACGAACCAACCTCCTGTAGGAGCGAGCCTGCTCGCGATTGCGGTGTGTCAGGCGAACGGGATTTCGAATGTTACGACCTCATCGCGAGCAAGCTTGCTCCTACAGGGGTCGGCGCAGGCAAAAAAAATGGGCGACCTGTTGAGGTCGCCCATTTTTGTTAGCGCGTGGTCATCTACGCCTTCAATCGTCAGGCATTTCCGGTGGCTTGGCAGGCTTCGCCGGCTTGCCCGGTTTCGCCCCCTTGGTGCCGTTAGGCGGTGCGGCCTCTGTGACGGGTGGCGGGGTGGGCACCGTGGCTTCTTTCTCGGTCGGCGGCAACTGGTCGACCGTACTGAAAATCGCCTTCAGGTCAACCGCGTCCGATTGCTCGAGTTTCTTTTCGCCGTCCTTGCCGACCAGAATCACCTTGGTCTTGGCCCCTGCCCCCAACTTGAGCGAACGGATCAAGGCTGCCGTGTCTTGCGGCCCGAGGTCTTTGCCTTCGCGCTGGCCCATCAGGTTGAGCACGGTGTACAGGACCATGTTCCGGTCGGTGAATTCCTTGCGATTGGCCGGCTCATCCAGTGACTTTTTCAGGCTGACCCACGCCGGGTCGACCGTGCTCGGCGCGATGACAATCAGCGGCCGGGACCTGCCCTTGTCCATGTCCAGCGGTGAGTCGCCATCGGCGGCGAGCAAGGGGCCGGCGAAAGCCAGCAGGGTTGTCAGGGTCAATGACCTGATGAGCATGCGCATCTCCTTTTGATATCCACGCTCTAATGATTGCGCATCGCGGCGTTCGTTCCGGGGGTCGCACCGCAATTGTGTTTCGCCTTGACCCAAGCTTAGGTCAGGGCGGTCATTGCGCAACAGGCTGAGCTAATCTCAAGACTCGATATACACCTGAACCGCCGTGAGGATCCCGCCATGAGCGCTCAGCTGAATCACACCATCGTCTGGTGCCGAAACAAACAGATATCCGCGTCGTTTCTGGTCGAGATTCTCGGCTTGCCCGCCCCCGAACCCTTCGGGCCGATGTTGATTGTGAAACTCGAAAACGGCGTGTCGCTGGACTACTACGACAATGACCCGCCGATTGCCTCTCAGCATTATGCGTTTCTGGTCAGCGACGACGATTTCGATGCGGCGTTCGCTCGCCTGCAAGCCAGGCAGCAAACGTGGTGGGCTGATCCCTGCAAACAGCAACCGCAACAGATCAACGATTATGGCGGTGGCAGGCGCGTATATTTCGACGACCCGGACGGGCATCTGCTGGAGATTTTCACCCGGGACTGACAAACAATGCTGCCGGGCATCTTAAGGATCTTCTTGCACCACAAAGGACGTTAGCCGCCTTATCAGCGGTGTCGCAAGTAACACGAATGGCACAATGGTCATCCAGGCAACCAGCCAGGCTTTTAATCCATACAACAGTAACTGGCTGGCAGAAAGGCTTGAAGGACTGGCTATGGCCGTAGCAATAGCGCAGGTGATTGCGGACTGGATCACCGCAGAAGTTCGCTGGCGAAATCGCCGATGGAGCTTGGGCATTTCCGGTACTCCCAGACGGCTGCGTCGCAAGTTGCGAGCAGCCGGCTTGCATGGACCTTACTTGGCTTGGAGCAATTCAACAGTCTGCGCAGTCGTCAACAGAGCGTTGGCGATGTAACGGAAGTTGATCAGTGCGGCCAGGTAACCGTCCCCTTCCGGGGTGGTCGGGCCGGCGGTAGCATCACGCACCACCGCCACCTCGAAACCTTGCTCCAGCAATTCACGCAGGTGCGACTCGACGCAAAGGTTGGCCGCCATACCCGCCAGAATAATTTGCGATACACCGTGCTTGCGCAGTTGCAGCGCCAAGTCATTGGTTTCCGGGCCGTAGACCTTGTGTGGCGAAGCGATGATGGTTTTGCCGTCGAGAATGTACGGTTTGAACTCGGGCATGAAGTCCGCACCGGAGTTCTCGAAACCGTCGAGGGTCAGCGGGCCCTTGCGATCGAACATGCAGATGGAGTGCATGACCTTTTCCAGCGGCCCGCCGAATTTCCACTCGTGGTCGCACGGATAGTAGTAGTGCGGAGAGACAGCGACCGTGATGCCCGCACCTTTGGCGGCTGCGAACAACTGACCGAGGTGATTGACCACATCGTGTTCGACGATGCTCTTGCCAAACACATCCCAACTCACACCCTCAGGGCTGAGGAAATCGATTTGGGGGTCGATGACGACCAGCGCAGTGCGGGAAAGGTCAATTTTCATACCTGGATCTGGCAGCGCAGGGCTGGCTGGATCTGCGTAATGTGCGTGGCGTGTTGTGTCGTTGCTCATGCCAATAGACTCCGATCGTGGGTAATAAAGTTGCTCTATGCCATGGCGCCCCTGCGGGCCGTTGCTTACCATCGGCGAGAACTTCATCCTATCCCCACCTTCTGATCCGACTTTGTCAGCACGTACAGAGTCTTTATCTGGTCGTCGCTATCATGGATATCCTGTCCGAATTCTTCGAACGCACGAACCTTCAGGGCAGGCTTTTCTTCTCTGGTCGGGTCGATGGCACTCTTGTCCTCGATAAGCCGCCAGGCATGGCGTTCATCCATGTCATCAGCCAGGGCGGTATCGACATGGTTCAGCCTGGGTTACCAAAGATCTCCATTGCCGAGCCCAGCGTGCTGTTCTGTCCGAGCAGTTGCCGGTATCAACTGCGCTCCAATACGATCGAGGGGGCAGAACTGATTTGCGCCTCATTTCAATTTGGGCGAAACACACAACACCCCTTCCCTCTCGGGCTCAAAGAAACCCTGATCTTCCCATTCAGAGAGCTGGAGAATCTCGACCCGGTTATTGGCGCGTTACTCGCCGAGTTTCGGGATCAGGAGGCTGGAAGGACCAAAGCGCTGAATCTGCTGTTGGAATACATATTTGTCCTGATCGTGCGACGCGCCGTTGCAGACGGACTGATATCCAGTGGATTGCTCTATGCCCTGCAGGATGGGCGCCTCGGCGCGGTATTCAACAGCATCCATTCAGTGCCGGATGAGCTTTGGACCGTCGAGAAACTGGCGAGCCTGGCAAACATGTCCAGGTCGAAATTTTCTGCCTGCTTCACTCAGATAATGGGGCAGTCGCCTATGGGGTACGTCACCGCATGGAGGATGAAGATGGCTCAGGACATGCTTCGTGACGGTGTTCAGATCAAGGTGATCGCCGAGTCGGTCGGTTACAGCTCGCAGGCGTCTTTTTCGAAAAGCTTTCTGAACGTCATTGGTTGTCCTCCAGCCGAGTGGCTGAAACGCGATGCCAGTGCAGAAGCACCCTTGGTGACCGCACACGTGCAGCCCGCACAAGATTTTCTGGCTTCACAGGCGTAACAGAGCAAGGATCGCCGAACCCAAGTGAAGTCTTTATGACTACTAATCGAGTCGTATTGACTCTTTCCAGCCGTTGTATATATGACAACACACAATCATATCTTGTTGATATATAACAATAAATAAACTGGCACGATTCATGAATTGGTTTTGGAAATGCCTCCAAAGCAGGAAATCATCATGTCTCGTTCCATGCCCCTCAGCTTTACGCTTTGCCTGTTGCTCTCACCCGTGTGCATGGCCGATCAGGTCGTCCGTGAGGTGCCTGATACCACCGCTGGCAAGGGCGCCGGTGCCGTGACCGGATTGATGGTCGGCGCTGTGGGTGGCCCGATTGGAGCGCTCATCGGTGCCGGTGTCGGATTCTTTGCCGGCAGCGCGGTTCAGGAAGCGGCCGGTCTCACGGAAACCGCTTATGAAGTGAAGGACGCCCAGGGCGAAATCAGCACTGTTCGCTCGCCCAATGCCCGCTTCGAACCAGGTCAGCAAGTGACGCGCAAAGGTCCGCGCCTGGTGCGTCAGGACAGTTGATCCAGCCATCACCACGAACTTCTTCTTGGGATCCGGCCATGGGTCGGATCCTCTTTTTTCTCGTTTTCGAGGGTGGACGAGCCGCATCTCGTCTGCCCTTTTTTCTTACACCGCGCTTTATCCTTAAAGGCTGCGGAACACCGTAAACAGCTTCTTGATGATAATCATCGCAATGAATACTCATCGATCTAACGATAGGTATCAGCCGCAAAAGTCGCTTCATCCAAGGCAATGCAAAAAAAACAGCAACTTCATAGCCGGCCGTCAGACAAATATGGATAAGCATCTAACACACAAGCACTTTTATTTGCTTTCCTGACCATTCGGCCAACAAAGACAGCAAAAATTATCCTCGTCGTCACGTTTTAAGCATTTCAATTCAACACTACTTTCTTATAAAATTCCCCGCCTTAATGGCCCCTGGCCAGCAACCTCGGAAAAGCGGCTCTCTCTCCCTTGAAAAGAAAAGCCCGGCGACACCTTGTTGCGACTTTTCCTGACATCATCCGGTACAGCTCCGAACACTGAATTCCTTTCGTACAATCATGAACTGCCAGCCAGGCACTTTCTGCCTGGATGCTCCCTTTACTAACGTTTCCCTATCTGTCCGAGACAGAGGAGGATTATTTGCTTCGCAAGCTTGCACTGCCTTATGGTTTGAGGACGATCCTGACGACTGCACTGGTATTCCAGTGTGCAACTTTAGTCCTCAGCTTATGGTTAGTGAGCAGCAACCAATCGAGCATTGGAACCCTATCAAGTGTCGCTGTCGATCAAGTCGACGCAGTGGCAGAAACTGTTCAACACTTGATGGAGGCACGCCTCTCCCTGTCGCGAGCCAACACCCGCATCGTACTGTTTAATAAAATTCCGCATGAAATGGTGCAACACGCCCGCGCGGAACTGACACTGGCGAATAAATCGTTTGACCGCTTCCTCACACACACAAAGGTTGATGAAGAAAACCACATCCGAGTCCAGGCTTTAAAAGACGTGTATTCACGTTATGTGGAGGTGCTCAATCAATTGGTCAAGTACACGGGCGCTGGCGACGTCCAATGGGCACTCGCTCAGCCGGTACAGGACATTCAAGAGCAACTCCTTCTGGAACAAAAAAACTTCATAAAATACGGAAACAGCATCAGTCAGACTTCACTTCAGTCTATGGGCGATCGATTTAAAATATACATCGCCGCCGCTGCAATGATACTTCTTATGGTATTAGCAACAACATTCTTCCTGTTGTACATCATAAAGAAAGTAGAGAAGAGTCGACTTCTAAAAATTGCCGTCAATCGAACTGACAGTGCAATTATCGTCACCAATCCGGACAGCATAATTACCTATGTAAACGAGGGTTTTGTGCGCATGCTGGGTTATGAAATATCAGACCTGGTGGGGAAAAAACCAGACGAGGTATTTTATGGCCGCCATACGGATCAGGAAGCCGTCCTTTCTTTCAGAAACAGTATCCAGAAAGGACAAAGCCATACCACTGAATTACTGGTCTACAACAAATCAAAGAATCCATTATGGGTACGCGTAGTCGCCAATCCGGTGCTCGACCCACAGGGTGTTCAGCAGGACGTCGTGGCTATTGTGACGGACATCACCGAAGCCAAGATGAACGACGAGTTGCAGTTCAAGGTCCTCAGTGCCATGGCCCGCGAAGAGCCACTTCCCGACATCATGAAGTTGATTTGTCTGGAGATAGGTCGTATCGCTCCTGAAATCGGCGTTTCAATAAGACAATTTGATGAGCAGGGCTGCCTTCCACTGGTGGCGGAATTCAACCTGCCGGCCGGGTTGATTCAGTCACTGGAAAGCCTTGCCGAAAGGTCCATCCTGAAAAAAATGGACGTGAAAGAAAGCATGATGCTGAATTTCACTGACCCTGCATCGGACCAGGGCGATTGCATCGATCACAAACTCTCGCAATCGTTCGGTTTCACGGCCGGCTGGGTTAACACCATTCGCTCCAACAACGGACGTTGTTTAGGCACATTTACCCTTTACTACCGTGAAAATCACCTCCCTGCGGTCCAACATCACCGACTGCTTGAAACCAGCCTGAAGCTGTGCGCTCTCGCCCTCGAGAGGGACAGTTTTATCAACGATATTGAACGACTGGCCTACTATGACAGCCTGACGATGTTGCCCAATCGGCGACTGTTGATGATGAAAGCAAACTCAATGATTGCCAATGCTCAGCGCTCGCAATCATCAATGGCCGTGTTGTTCATCGACATTAATAAGTTCAAGCAAATCAATGACTCACTTGGGCATGCCGCCGGGGATTTGCTTCTGTCTGAAATAGCCAGGAGGCTTCAGGGTTCTGTGAGGGGCAATGACTTTGTCAGCCGGCTTTCAGGAGATGAATTCGTCATTATTCTGTCCCCCTCCAGCGCTGAACAGGCGATTGCCTTTTCAGAAAGAATGCTCAGCAAACTATCGGAACCCATGATGTTGGCCGATGTAAAAATTGCGCCCTCCGCCAGCATTGGTATTGGTATTTATCCAGACCACGGTAACGACATTCACTCGTTGCTTTTGCATGCCGATCAGGCGATGTACAAAGCCAAGTCCGCAGGCCGCCAGGCAATTGAAGTGTTCGACCAGGTGATCAACGACTCAACCAATGACGAACTGACACTGAGCCTGGCCCTCGAGAATGCCCTGGAGTCCAATCAGCTGACGCTGCATTACCAGCCCCAGATAGCGCTCGACGACAACCAACTTTTTGGTGTCGAGGCACTTGCCCGCTGGATTCATCCGGAGCTTGGAAACATCCCTCCAAATCGATTCATCCCTTTGGTGCGCGAGGCAGGATTGATGCCCAAGCTCAATCAATGGGTACTCACCGAAGCCTGCCGGCAGATGGCTCAATGGCGCGACTCGGGACTTGCCGTGCCTCGTATGTCGGTCAACATCTTCCCCGTCGCCTTTCGCGACAGAGCCATTATTGATCTCATCCAGTCTCTGCTGACAAAGCATGCGCTCCTACCCTCCTGCTTGACGCTGGAGGTCACGGAAGACTTCATACTGGACGCCACCGACAACGTCATATCGGTCATTACCGAGGTCCGTCAATTAGGCGTCAGCTTATCCATTGACGATTTTGGCACCGGTTACTCCAGCCTGAGCTACCTGCTGCGACTGCCCGTGGACACCATCAAGCTGGACAAGAGTTTTATCGACGATATCGAAAAAAGCGAAAGTGCCCGGACGCTGGCGCAGTCGATTGCCGGGATCTGCAAGAGCTTGCAATTGAACATTGTTGCCGAGGGTGTTGAAACCAATGCGCAGCTTGAAATCCTTCGAGGCCAGGGATACCAGATAGCGCAAGGTTATTGTTTCTCGCGCCCTTTGGCCCCTCAGGATTTGGCTCAATGGATCCGCGAGAGATTCCTTTCCAGCGATGATAGCGAACGCTACCGAATCTCGGCTCCCAAGAGCCTGCTGTGAGATTTCAAGGGAAGTCGTACAGAACCTAGAACGCCAGTTTGTAGCCGATCAGCACCAGCATCGTCGCCAGGCACGGGCGCAACACCTCATCCGAGATGCGGCCGGTCAGGTGGCTGCCCAGGTAAATCCCCGGCAGCGAACCGACCAGCAAGTAGCCCAGCACATGCCAATCCATGTTGCCCATGCTCGCATGGCCGAGACCGGCGACCAGGGTCAGCGGTACGGCGTGGGCGATTTCCGTGCCGACGAGGCGGCGGGTAGGCAACAGCGGATACAGGATGAACAGCGCCACGGTGCCCAGGGCGCCCGCGCCGATGGAGGTCAGGGCGACCATGGTGCCGAGGATCAGGCCGGTGATCACGGTCAGCCCATTCAAGCGTTTGCCGCTTGGGTTGTAGGTGCCACCGGCGCGTTTGTGGGCGAAGTCGAGCAGGCGTTTCTTGAAGAAAATCGCCAGTGCCGTGGCAAACAGGACGAAGCCCAGCGCCTGTTTGATGATGGCGTTCATCGCGTCGGGGGACGTTTGCAAACTGCTCAGGAACCACAACGTCAGCGCGACGGCCGGCACACTGCCGAGCGTCAGCCAACCGGTAATGGCCCAGTCAATGTTCTTGTTCTTGCGATGTACCAGCACACCACTGGATTTGGTAATCGCGGCGTACAGCAGGTCCGTACCCACCGCTGTCGCCGGATTGATGCCGAACCAAAGCAGGATCGGCGTCATCAGCGAGCCGCCGCCCACGCCGGTCATGCCGACAATGAACCCCACCACCAAACCTGCCACAACCAAACCGAAGTTAACGAAATCCATTAACACGCCCACAAAAACGCATGAAAAAACTGGCCCGCAGCATAGCGATTTTTCTTATAACTACTTATATCGATGCGGTCTATCGTTATTCCTGTCGTGCATTCCTTGTAGGAGCCGGCTTGCCGGCGATAGCGGAATTTCTACAACATTGATTTGACTGACACACCGCAATCGCCAGCAAGCTGGCTCCTACAAGGTCGGGGTTTACTGGACGGGGAGGAAATTGAGGAACAACAGGCTCTGTGCGTAGTTCAGGCCAATCCGCCGGTAGCGCTCGTCCAGCATCTGGGTCAACAGGTCCAGGCGCGCGACGATCTTGCCGAACTCCACGGCAAAACTCAGGTTGCTGCCCTCCTCCGAGATCTCGTTGGAAAACAGCAAGGGCTCGCCGTTTTTGTTTTGCCGCTGGCTGAGGATCCAGGTGGCTTTCTCGATGTTGCGCGCAGCGTTGCTGACGAAGACCGGGTTGATCGCATCGGTCATGTAAAACTCCAGCCGATTGCCGTGAGCGGTGACCAGCATGCTGCCGATGGCGTAGATGAAAGCGCCGACCCGGTCGCCGAGGAACTCCGGGCTCATGGCGTAATTCAGCGCTGCCAGATCCTTCTTGCCCCCCAGCGTCGGCAGCGGTTGTTGCTGTTCGATGGCCAGGCGCACCTGTTTGCCGGCGGTGCGGGCGTCGAGGAAGCCGGACTTCTTCAGCTCCTGCGGGTTGCGCAGGTAGAGCTTGCCCATCAGCAGGTAAAGGCTGTCGAGGTTGTCGCGCATCGCCAGGGTGGCCATGCGGTCGACGCTGGTCTGGAGGAATTCCTGGGGCCTGCCTTCACGAAACTGGCTGACGATGTCCCGGCCCTGCTGCTGACTGCAACCGGTCGTGAAGAGCATCGACAGCACGGCGAGCAGCAGGCAATGGCGGCGGATGTGCACAGCGGTGAGGGGTAAAACTCGGGCCATGGGTGCTTGAACTTGGGCATGGGCCGGCGGAGGGGATCGCCGCAGGCTGACCAAGGGTAGAGCCGTGGATTGCGAAAAAGTGCAGAACCTGCAGTCCGCCCTTTCCCAACAAAGTGAAGGGGATCACCCATTAGTCATACTTTTTAATTGAAACGCCGCACGATTCAGCTATAAATCCTTCCATGTCGAATTAACAATCGATATTTAGTATGACTACTTTAAAAACAATAAAAAGGAAGGTAACCCATGCTTCACTCCAGATACCCGCACTACGCCCTTGGGCTGTCCCTGATGATCTCCACCCTCACCGCCCAGGCCAATGGTCTGTCCAGCGAACATAAAGCCTTCGGCAAAACCAATGACGGCACAACCGTCGAACAATACGTGTTGCGTAACAGCCACGGCATGCAGGCCACCGTGATCACCTACGGAGCGACGCTGCAGTCGCTTGCCGTGCCGGACAAAAACGGCGAGCTCGAAGACGTGGTGCTCGGCTTCGACAACGTGCAGGGCTATCAGAGCGGCAAGGCCTACTTCGGCGCGACCATCGGGCGCTTCGGTAATCGCCTGGCCAACGGTGCGTTCGAAATCGATGGCAAGCGCTTTCAGGTGCCGCAAAATGACGGCTCGAATTCACTGCACGGTGGCCCGCAGGGTTTTGACAAACATGTCTGGAAAGCCAAACCGGCGAAGGACAAGGATTCAGTGGGCGTCACGCTGACATACTTGTCGGCGGACGGCGAAATGGGTTTTCCTGGCAACCTGACAACCGAGGTCACCTACAGCCTCAACGAAAACAACGAGCTGCGCATTGAGTACAAGGCCTCCACCGACAAACCGACGGTGCTGAACCTGACCAATCACAGCTACTTCAACCTGGCCGGCGCGGGTAACGGCGACGTGTTGCAACAGGTCGCAACCTTGCACGCCAGTCACTACACGCCGGTCAACGGTAAGTTGATTCCTACCGGCGAGCTGGCTCCGGTGACCGGTACGCCGATGGACTTCACCCAACCCACCGCCATTGGCAAACACATCAAAGCGGATCATCCGCAGCTGAAATTCGCTGAGCCGAAACAGGGTGGCTTCGATTTCAACTGGGTGCTGGATGCCAAGGGGGACCTCGGCAAACTGGCTGCCGATGTCAGCGACCCGCAGTCTGGGCGTCGTTTGCAGCTCTATACCACTGAGCCTGGCGTGCAGTTCTATACCAGCAACTTCCTTGATGGCTCGGTCAAGGGCAAGGCCGGCAAGACTTACGCACACTGGAGCGCGTTCACTCTGGAAACCCAGCATTACCCGGACGCGCCCAATCAGCCGAACTTCCCGTCTACGCGACTGGATCCGGGCAAGACGTATACCCAGAGTACTGTGTTGAAGTTTTCTGCTCGGTAAGACGTTGGGGGGGGCATCGGCGCTTGGGTGAATATCCATTATTTCGGTGATGGCTGATCGTGGTTTCGCCCTTACGGCGAGTCACTTGGAAGAGCCCCAAGTAACCAAGGGCTCTTGCCCCTTTCGTTCGGTGGCTCGCGAAGGCTCGCCATGCCCTCGCTCCGGTCCTGCTCCGTGGGCCCGCCGCGATCGGCCATCCCTGGCCGTGCGCGGCTAACCCGGCATCCATGCCGGGTTGCCCACTGCGCAGAACCTCCACTCGGCCTCTCGAGGGGGCGTGTACCTCAAGATCAAAAGCTGAAGGCGAGCTAACGCTCGGCCTGATGAGTGGTGGAAATCAAAAGCGCACGCGATCCCTGTAGGAGCCGGCTTGCCGGCGAAAAACGTCTGGGCAACGCGTTTGTTCAGACAGCCCGCGTTATCGTTGACACCTACAGCCCGGGGAACCCATGGGCTATTCTGCTGCCAACCGAAGTATCGACCGAATGACATCAAGGAGCTTTGCATGCGGACTCTCGAACTGGCCGGCATCAACGTACCGGTCATCGGCCAGGGCACCTGGCGCATGGGTGAAGATCGCGCTCGACACCGCGAGGAAGTCGCCGCGTTGCGCCTGGGCATCGAGTTGGGCATGACCTTGATCGACACCGCGGAAATGTACGGTGAAGGGGGCGCCGAGAAAGTCGTCGGCGAAGCCATTGCCGGCCTGCGCGACAAGGTGTTTCTGGTCAGCAAGGTGTATCCGCACAACGCCAGCCGCAAGGGCATCCCCGAGGCCTGCGAACGCAGCCTGCGGCGGTTGAACACCGATTACATTGATTTGTACCTGCTGCACTGGCGCGGCCAGTACCCCCTTGAAGAAACCGTTGAGGCATTCGAACGCCTGCGCGAGGCCGGCAAGATCGGCCGTTGGGGCGTGTCCAATTTCGACGTGGATGACCTGCAAGAACTGGCCTCCCCGGCCTGCGCCACCAATCAAGTGCTCTACAACCTTGAGGAGCGTGGAATAGAATTTGATTTACTGCCGTGGAGCCAACAGCATCGTCAGCCATTGATGGCGTACTGTCCCATCGGCCAGGGCGGGAGTTTGCTCGCTCACCCGACACTCAAGCAGGTGGCCGCCCGTCACGCGGCGACACCGGCCCAGGTAGCCTTGGCATGGATTCTGCGGCAGGATGGAGTCATTGCCATCCCCAAGGCGGTCCGACCTGAGCATGTGCAACTGAATGCGCATGCCGCGCAATTGAAGCTTGTAGCCGGGGATCTGGAGGCGCTGGACCACGCGTTTCACGCGCCACAACGCAAACAGCGATTGGCCATGGTCTGAGCCATCGCGGTTCTGTCAGAGGGCTTCTCATGAGAAGCACCGATCAGCTCGACGCCTTTAATCTGCAACGCTTCATCCAGGCGCAGGACCCGGTGTTCGAGCGCGTGCAAAACGAGCTCGTTGCGGGCCGCAAGCGCAGTCACTGGATGTGGTTCATCTTTCCGCAATTCATCGGCCTGGGCGGCAGCGAAATGTCGCAACGATATGCCATTCACTCGGGAGAGGAGGCTTTGGCGTACCTCAAGCATGCGCTGCTGGGCCCACGGCTGCGCACCTGCACGCAGTTGGTGCTGGATATTCCGGAACGCTCCATCATCGAAATTTTCGGCCATCCGGACAATCTGAAGTTCCGCTCGTCGATGACCCTGTTCGCGCAGTTCGCCCCGGATGACAGCCTGTTCCAGCAAGCGCTGATGCGGCACTTCCATGGGATTCCGGATGACTGGACGTTATCGCTGCTGGACTCAAAACAGGCCCAACTGCCCCCCAATCAGGGTTGAGAAATCGTCATCCACGAACGGCAGAATCGCATCCGCCACCGGTTGCAGTTGCCGGGTGACGTAATGGTCGTAGTCGATCGGCGCGCTGCGGATCTCCAGCGGCTCGGGTCCGGCGACGGTGATCACGTAGCTGATCCAGCCGCCGTTCTGGTATTGCCGCGGACGGCCCTGTTGATCGTTGTAGTCGTCGGCGATCCGCGCCGCGCGAACATGCGGCGGCACGTTGCGCTCATAGTCATCGAGGGTCCGGCGCAAGCGCTTGCGGTAGATCAGGCGATCATCGAACTCGCCCGCCAGGGTCTTGCGCACGTACTCGCGGACATAGTCCTGATAGGGCTGGCGATGGAAGATCCGTGTGTACAGTTCTTGCTGGAATTGCCGGGCCAGCAGCGACCAGTCGGTGCGCACGGTTTCCAGCCCCTTGTAAACCATCTCGTCAGTGCCGTCGTCACGCGTGACCAGCCCGGCATAACGCTTCTTGCTGCCCTCCTCGGCACCGCGAATAGTCGGCATCAGAAAGCGCTTGTAGTGGGTTTCGAACTGTAACTCCAATGCGCTCTGCAGCCCGTACTCCTCTTGCACATGCACGCGCCACCACTGATTGACGTGATCCACCAGCGCGTGGCCGATCTTCGCCGCTTCCTGCTGACCGTGGGCGCGGCGCAGCCAGACAAACGTCGAGTCGGTATCGCCATAGATCACTGTGTGCCCCTGGGCTTCGATCAACTGGCGGGTACGCAGCATGATTTCGTGCCCGCGCAACGTGATCGACGAGGCCAGACGCGTATCGAAGAAACGGCAACCGCTGGAACCGAGCACGCCGTAGAAGGCGTTCATAATGATCTTCAGCGCCTGGGACAACGGCGCGTTGTGTTCGCGCTTGGCGGTTTCGCGGCCCTCGGCGACCCGCGCGACAATGGCCGGCAGGCAGTGCCGGGTTCTGGAAAAACGCGCCCCGCGAAAACCGGGCACGGACTCGCTGTCCTCGGGATGCTTGAGCCCTTCGATCAGGCCCACCGGGTCGATGAGGAAGGTGCGGATGATCGATGGATAGAGGCTTTTGTAGTCGAGCACCAGCACCGATTCGTACAGGCCCGGCTGCGAGTCCATGACAAATCCGCCGGGGCTGGCCTGTGCAGGTTTGCTGCCGAGGTTGGGCGCAACGAAACCCTGGCGGTGCATCAGCGGCATGTACAGGTGCGTGAAGGCCGCCACCGAACCACCGCTGCGATCCGCCGGCAAACCGGTCACGCTGGCCCGCTCCAGCAGGAAAGTGAGCAATTGGGTCTTGGCGAAAATCCGCGTGACCAGTTCGCAGTCCTTGAGGTTGTAAGTGGCGAGGGCCGGTTTGTCCTCGGCGAACATGCGGTTGATTTCGTCCATGCGCTGGTACGGCGTGCTGATCGCCTTGCCCTCGCCGAGCAGGGTTTGCGCGACGTTTTCCAGGCTGAACGATGGAAAACTCCAGGTCGCCGAACGCAGGGATTCGATGCCGTCGATGATCAATCGCCCGGCGGCCGAGGCGAAGTAATGGTTGCGGCTGCCGTGCTCGCGCCACTGCATTTCCTCGCCGCCGCGCCCCAGTTTCAGCGGCACCGCCAGGCGTCGGGCGTGCTCGTGAAGCACGCGCAAATCGAACTGCACGACGTTCCAGCCAATGATTGCGTCAGGGTCGTGCCGGGCGAACCATTCGTTGAGCTTTTTCAGCAGCAGGGTTCGCGACTCACAGTATTCGAGCTGGAAGTCGACGTTGCTGTCGTCGCCGTTGGGCGGGCCGAGCATGTACACCTGACGCTCGCCGCAGCCTTCCAGCGCGATGGAATACAGATCGCCCTGAGCGGTGGTTTCGATGTCCAGAGACACCAGCCTGAGCGTCGGTCGATAGTCGGGATCGGGTTTCATCTGCGCGTCGAGCAGCAGGCCTTCGGCATCGGGTGTGCCACCGAAGATCACCGGCGCGGTGATGAAGCGCTCCATCATGTAGCGTTCCGGGGGGCGTACGTCGGCCTCGAACATCTCGACGCCAGCCTTGCGCAGCGCGGTTTCCAGGCGCATCAGTTGACCGTG
Source organism: Pseudomonas sp. BF-R-01 (assembly GCF_019946615.1). Taxonomy (NCBI): domain Bacteria; kingdom Pseudomonadati; phylum Pseudomonadota; class Gammaproteobacteria; order Pseudomonadales; family Pseudomonadaceae; genus Pseudomonas; species Pseudomonas sp. BF-R-01. Next base: position 21,101 of record NZ_JAGYFX010000061.1, on the reverse strand, counting down.
TTGCTGGCAATACAGGCCGAGCACCGGGCGATGTTCGAAATCCAGCAGGGCCAGGGGTTTGAGCTCGACATTTTTTTCGCCGTGCAGCACCTGCTCAGCCTGCTCACGCTGCTCGGCGGGGATGAACGCCACCGACGGTTGATGCGGCAGGCGAATACGCTGGGGACCGGTGTCGGTCGCCAGCCAGAACTCGACTTCCGTACCGGCCGGGGTATCGCGCCAATGCCGGGTCAGGACGAAGCCCCGCTGTAAATCCACCACTGCAACCTCACATCTGATTCAGAGCGCAATTCTACGCGGCATTGCGGGGGATAACAGCGAACGCCTGGATTGGAATGAACCCTTGTAGGAGCTGGCTTGCCGGCGATAGCGCCCGTTCAAACGATAAATAGGTCGCCTGACCCAACGCTATCGCCGGCAAGCCGGCTCCTACAAGGTCGGTGGTGTGTTCGAAAATGTGAGGTTTATCGAAGAAAAACGGCTGAATGACGTTTTTTGCGCGTTATCTGCCGTTTTCTGCCTTGCCCTCGGCGCTCGGGTCTACGATTCTTCAAGAACAACGACAACACCCGAGAAGCCACCATGAAAACCGTCGCCCAACTGCTCAAGTTGAAAGATCAGAAAAATCAGGAAGTGCACCAGATCAAACCCGATCACATGGTGCTCGAAGCACTGATGAAGATGGCCGAGAAGAACGTCGGTGCCTTGCTGGTGGTAGAGAATGACGAAGTGCTGGGCATCATCAGTGAACGTGATTACGCGCGCAAACTGGTGCTGCATGGCCGCTCTTCCGTGGGCACGCCGGTGCGCGACATCATGGTGTCGCCAGTCATCACCGTAGACACCCATCAAACCGTCGATACGTGCCTGGGCATCATGTCTGACAGGCGCCTGCGTCACCTGCCGGTGGTGGAGAACGGCAAGTTGATCGGCTTGCTGTCGATCGGCGACCTGGTCAAGGAAGCGATCGCGGAGCAGGCAGAACTGATCCGCCAGCTGGAGCAGTACATTCGCGGCGAGTAATGCGAGCCCTGTAGGAGCCGGCTTGCCGGCGATAGCGTCCTATCAGACGATAAATGTGTCGCCTGACCCACCGCCATCGCCGGCAAGCCGGCTCCTACAGGGATCAGTGATATTCAAACGGGCCAATGCCGCGCAAAGACCGGCGCCAACGTCGGGTGCCGGTCGATTCGCTCAAGCCAGGCGAAAAAACCGGGCCGGGCACTGCGCAAATGCTCCCGGGTGCCCGCCCACCGCGAGATCACCGCCGCCAATACATCCAGCGCACCGGGCGTCTCATCGCCCAGGTACAACTCGCCCGAGAACTGATCGGCAAACACCTCCCAACTCCAGTGCAACCGCTCGCGAGCGCCGGCCATGAGGTTGTCACGTGAGGGTTTGTCCGCCACGAGCAGCCAGCGCTCGGGGTAATCGATGATGCCGATCGCCGCATAACAATTGGTGACGATGTACACCAGCCCCCGGATCGCCTGATCGCGCTCGGCGGCGTCTTTCGGCAGCAGTTTCGACTTGGGAAACGTCAACCCGAGATGAATCAAGATCGCCGCACTTTCGGTGAGAACGCTGCCGTCAGGCAGTTGCAGGGTCGGAATCTGCTTCAGCGGGTTGATCTTCTCCAACGCGTGGGCCGCCTCGGTGGATAACTCGACGTCGATGAAGCGGTAAGGAATCTCGCACAGCTCCAACGCAGCTTCGATGGCAGCGGCGCCGGAGTTCTGGTGTCCGTATAGCTGATACATATCGCGCTCCTGGCGAGACGAACAGGTAGTCGGTAGACGAGCGGGCAAAGGTCACGTTCCCTGCCATTTGGCGGATCGATGCAGGTAAGATGCGCGATCCCGGGGCACTCTTCCAATACCCCCGCAGCACACTTCAAGGAAAGAACATGCGCCAACAGGATGGCCAACGCGCCGCACTTTTTCGTATCGTCGGTTTCATTCTGGCCTGCCTGGCGCTAAGTGCCTGCTCGCCAAGCGACCACTCGTCATCGGCCAGTCTAGCCGGTGAACAAGGGCGTGGCGGGGCCATGCTCGCCTATGAACACGAATTGCAGCTGTTGCTGCCCCAGTCAGAGATTGCCCCGCGTTTGCAGGCCACCCGTGAGGCGTGCGAAACCGCACGCTTCGGCGCCTGCAACGTCTTGCGCATCGAGCAAGGCGCCGGCCGCGCCGACATCACCTTGCGCATTGCCCCTGCCGGCGTCGAGCCGTTGGTGGCGATGGCCGCCGAGGGTGGCGAACTGGGTCAGCGGATCACCAGCGCCGAAGACCTCGCCGATGCCGTGGACGACACCCGCCGACGCCAGGAACGACTCAAGGCTCAGCAGCAACGCCTGGATGAACTGGCGACCCGCAAAGACATCAGCGTCACCGATCTGATCACCCTGAGCAAAGAGCAGGCCGGGATCGAAAACGATCTGCAAGCCCTGGCGCAGATTGCCGCCGGGCACCAGCGGCGTCTGGACACCAATCGGGTCACCTTATCGTTCCTGCCGACCGGCGCCAGCAGTCGCTCGTCGCACTTGAGCCAGGCGTTCAGCAACTTGCTCGACAACCTGGCCGACGGCGCCGCCGATGCACTGGAAAAAACCAGTTACGCCCTGCCCTTCCTGATCCTCGCGTTCCCGCTGTTCATGCTGTGGGTCTGGTTGTGGCGCAAGTTCGTTCGGCGTCGGACCTGAGCCGGGCGTCAACCGCCCTCCGCCTGCCGACAACTGAACCATCACGCCTACGCACGGGGATTCAGCTGTTCCATCACTGCCGTCGATGTTCACCATCACGTCAATGAAGTTCTCATAAAAATTGTGCGGCGTACCATCAGCTCCATACCAAACAACTACATCCCGGAGCACACCACCATGAAACGCCAACTCTTCCTCAGCATCGCTTTCTCGGTTTTTGCAGTTAACGCTTTTGCCGCTTCGTCCGCTCACCCGGTTGTCGCTGAAGGTGGCTCCGACCGCCTGATCGAAAACCGCGTCGCCGAAGGTGGTTCCGACCGTCTGATCGAAAACCGCGTCGCCGAAGGTGGTTCCGACCGTCTGATCGAAAACCGCGTCGCCGAAGGTGGCTCTGACCGTCTGATCGAGAACCGCGTTGCCGAAGGTGGTTCCGATCGCCTGATCGAAAACCGCGTCGCCGAAGGTGGTTCCGACCGTCTGATCGAAAGCCGCGTTGCCGAAGGTGGTTCCGACCGTCTGATCGAAAGCCGCGCTGTATGAATGAATGGTTTTGCAGCAACACTCGACAAAAAACCCGGCCTCACCCGCCGGGTTTTTTTATGCATTTTTTGAGACCGGTCACTTCCCCGCCAGCGCCATGCAGCGCTGATAACGCTCGTCGACTCGCTTGGCAAACCACGCCGTGGTGAGTTTTCGGGTGATTTTCGGGCTCTGCAACGCAATCCCCGGCAATACCGCTCGCGGCAATGAACGGCCTTCGGCCTTCTCGGCCAATTCGAAAACCCGCTGATACAACGTGCTGTCCTCGAATTCGAGGCTTTTGCCCTTCTCCAGTTGATCCCGAATCGTCGGGTTGCGCATGCCCAGTTGCTTGCCGAGGGTGCGCACGGCCAGTTCCGTTGTGCCGGGCATGATCGAGTCGTAGCGCACCAGATCACCGTCCAGCGCCAGAGGAATCCCCGAAGCACGGCTCACCGCGTTCTGAAATGCGGCGTTTCGACTGGCGTACCAACCGGCGTTGAAATCGGCGAAGCGGTACAGCGGCTGCTTGTAGCTCACCGGATAACCGAGCAAGTGGGCGATGCCGAAATACATACCGCCGCGACGGCTGAACACTTCATGCCGAATCGAGCCGTCCACCGGGTACGGATAACCCCGCGCCTGCTGCTCGGCGAAGTCGATGCTGACCTGCATCGGCCCACCGGTGTGCACCGGATTGAAACCACCGAACAGCGTGCGGCCCATGGGCACCCTGCCGATGAAATCATCGAAGATCGCGCTCAATTCCTTTTCACTGCGCGCGGCATTCAATCGGTCGCTGTAGCTTTTGCCGGTGCTGGAACGTATTTGCAGCGCACCGCTCACCAGCAGGCCGGGGATGTGGGCTTTGGCGGCACGGCGGTCGATTTCCTCTCGGGCGATCTTGCCCAGGCCCGGCACCGGCGGGTCCGACTGAAAGGTCGACTCCTGCTCGGTGACCGCCAGTACGGAACACAGATTTTGTGTAGAGGGATAAATGTTCTGCGCAGCAAACGCCGCGTAGATGTCCGTGGCCCAGCCTTGGCGATCAACGGTTTTCGCCGGCAGCAGGCGCACGATCTCGGCCTTGACCTCTTTGGGTGTGCGGGTCGGGGCTTCCTGGGTGCGCTGAGTCCCGCAACCGGCCAGCACCAACAGCGCCGCGACGCTGGTGATCAATCGATTGGCTTGCATGGCGCTCCATCAGATCCGTTGAACCGGGTTAACCATACGATCAATCGCATGGCGCAGGCTATGACTGTGCCGGCGACACACTGTTCCCGGCACAGACACACTGAACGGTGGGAGCCGGCTTGCTGGCGATGGGAGCACCGAGGTGCATCAAGACGAGCGCGTTATCATTCATCGCCAGCAAGCCGGCGCCTACAGGGTCTTTTTCCGTTGGGCGGGCTGTCTGACGGCCCTCTTCGGCTGGACCATACTTGAGCCAAGACGCCAGGGGAGAACAGGCGCATGAACCGTAGCGACATACTGATCATCGGCGCCGGCCCCACCGGTCTGGTGCTCGCGCTGTGGCTGAGCAAACTGGGGATCCGCGTGCGGATTATCGACAAGACCTCGGCCCCCGGCACCACTTCACGGGCGTTGGCCGTGCAGGCGCGCACACTGGAACTGTATCGCCAGCTCGACCTCAACGAGGCCGTGATACACAAAGGGCATCGCGTAGCGGCGGCGAACTTCTGGGTCAAGGGCGAACCCGTGGCGCGCTTGCCGTTGGGCCGGATTGGCGAGGGCCTGACGCCCTACGCGTTCCTGGAAATATTTCCCCAGGACGAGCATGAACAATTGCTGATTGAACGCCTGGAAACCTTTGGCATCCGGGTCGAGCGCAACACCGAGCTGGAGAGCTTCGAAGAAACCGGCGATGGCATCACCGCGCGGCTGCGCCTGCCCGATGGTCAAGAGGAAACCTGTCAAGCCTGTTACCTCGCCGGTTGCGACGGTGCCCGCTCGCGCGTGCGCAAAACCCTCGACACCGGATTTCCCGGCGGCACCTACCAGCAGATTTTCTACGTGGCCGACGTGCAGGCCAGCGGGCCGGCGCTCAATGGCGAGCTGCACCTGGACCTCGATGAAGCGGACTTTCTCGCGGTGTTTCCCCTCGCCGGCGAAGGTCGCGCGCGGTTGATCGGCACCGTTCGCGACGAACGCGCCGAGCACGTGGAAACCCTGCGATTCGAAGACGTCAGCACCCGCGCCATCGAACACTTGAAAGTGCAGATCGAGCAGGTGAACTGGTTCTCGACCTACCGTGTGCATCATCGGGTGGCCGATCACTTTCGCAGCGGTCGCGCGTTTCTATTGGGCGACGCGGCCCATGTCCACAGCCCGGCGGGCGGCCAGGGCATGAACACCGGCATCGGCGATGCCATCAACCTCGCCTGGAAACTCGCGGCCGTGTTGAGCGGCGGTGCTGCCCCGCATCTGCTCGACACGTATGAAACCGAGCGCATCGCCTTTGCCCGCAAACTGGTCGCCACCACCGACCGGGTTTTCAGTTTTGTCACCGCCGAAGGACGCATGGCGGATTTGTTGCGTACCCGTCTGGCGCCGTTCCTGCTGCCGAAAATGGCTTCGTTCGAGGCCTCCCGGGAATTCCTGTTTCGTACGGTGTCGCAGATCACCCTCAATTATCGTGGAATGCCATTGAGCACCGGCGTCGCCGGGCACGTTCACGGTGGCGACCGCTTGCCGTGGGCGCATGATGGTGAAGGGGATAATTTCGGGCCGCTGAAGTGCCCGAACTGGCAGGTGCATGTGTACGGCGACACCAGCGACGAAATGATTGCCTGGTGCAATGAACATCACTTGCCGTTGCATGTGTTTGACTGGCGACCGGCATTTGAAACATCAGGTCTTGGGCGCAACGGGTTTTATTTGTTGCGGCCGGATACCTACGTGGCGGTGGCCGAGTCGTGCTCGGATCCGAAGGTGATCGAACGGTACTTCCGGGATCGCGGGATACGACCGTATTTTGGGGCCTGAGCGCGCCGCAAATCCTGTAGGAGCAAGCTTGCTCGCGATGAGGCCGGCCCCTCCAGCGTCTAGGGTGACTGGCCCACCGCTTCGCCAGCAAGCTGGCTCCTACAGATTTTGTGTGTTTTTTTAAATTCCGGCCAGGGCCAGGTCCATCGCGAAGTAGGTGAAGATCAAATCCGCCCCCGCCCGTTTGATCGCGCCGAGACTCTCGCGCACAACGCGGTCCTCATCGATGGCCCCGGCCTGTGCGCCGAACTTGATCATCGCGTACTCGCCGCTCACCTGGTACGCCGACAGCGGCAGGCGCGAAACCTCGCGAATGTCGCGGATGATGTCCAGGTACGCGCCGGCCGGCTTGACCATCAGCGCGTCCGCGCCTTCCTGCTCGTCCATCAGCGATTCACGCACCGCTTCGCGGCGGTTCATCGGGTTCATTTGATAGCTTTTGCGGTCGCCCTTAAGTGCGCTGCCGCCGGCTTCGCGGAACGGGCCGTAGAGCGCCGAGGCGAATTTGGTCGAATAGGCCATGATCGCGGTCTGGGTGAAACCGGCGTCATCCAGCGCCCGGCGAATCGCCTGGACCTGCCCGTCCATGGCCGCCGACGGCGCGATCACATCGGCACCGGCACGGGCTGCCGCGACGGCTTGTTTGCCGAGGTTGATCAGGGTCTGGTCGTTGTCGACTTCGTGGTTGTGCAACACGCCGCAGTGACCGTGGTCGGTGTATTCGCAGAAGCAGGTGTCGGACATCACGATCATCTCCGGCACCGCGTCCTTGGCGATGCGCGCCATGCGCGAGACCAGGCCATTGTCGCTCCAGGTGTCGCTGCCGCTGCTGTCCAGATGATGGGACACGCCGAAGGTCATCACCGACTTGATTCCCGCACGGGCATAGCGCTCGATCTCGCCGGCCAGTTTCGATTCCGGAATCCGCATCACACCGGGCATGCTTTTGATCGGCACGAAGTCGTCGATTTCTTCCTCGACGAAAATCGGCAGCACCAGATCGTTCAAGCTGAATTCGGTTTCCTGGAACAGGCTGCGCAGGCTCGCATTGCGGCGCAGACGGCGTGGACGTGCTTCGGGGAACTGACTGGACATGGGGCTTCCTGAAAAATCGGGGGACGAGACGAAAGTCGTAAGGGGGCGAAAGCTTATGCCCAGTTCGCCGCCGGGCACAAACCTCAGCGGAGTAAAAACCGTTACCGCTGCAGCAATAATCACCGCATCCACCATAAAACCCTGTGGGAGCGAGACCGGCTTGCCGGCGATGGAGTGTCAGTCGCCATCAATGTAGCTGATACACCATCGCGAGCAGGCTCGCTCCCACAGGTTTAGATGTTCAGCGTGCCGGTAATGCACGTAACTACAGAACCACCAATCCAGATCTCATCGCCCACCTGATCGACCTGAATGCGCCCGGCCCGCCCCATGGTCAAGCCCTGACTCACCACGTAAGTCGCCGGCGCCATCCCTTCGCTGAGCAGCCATTGGGCGATGCCGGCATTCAGGCTGCCGGTGGCGGGATCTTCCGGCATGCCGTCGCCGGAAATGAACGCCCGCACTTCGAACTGTGCGTCATCGCCGTCACGCTCGGGATGCCACGGCGCAATCACGCCGACCGCGAGGCCAAGCATCTGCGAATGGTCCGGCTGAAGATCCAGCACCTGCTGGCGATCCTCGACCATCACCGCCAGCCAACCCGCGCCGTTATCGACCCACTGCGCCCGCACGATGGCGCCCGGTTCCAATCGGAGCCCGCGTCGTACCCGCTCCACCAGCTCCGCCTGCACCGGCCCGGTCTTGAGCAGTGGCGGTGCGAGAAAGGCCAGTTCCGCGCCTTGCCGGCGCACCCGCACCAGGCCCACGCCGCATTCCTGAATGATCTCCTCGCCCTTGGGCACGCCACCGGCTTCGAGCCAGGCATGGCAGGTGCCGAGGGTCGGGTGACCGGCGAACGGCAACTCGTTCAGGGTGGTGAAAATCCGCACCCGATAATCGGCCCGAGGGTCCTGCGGGGCGAGGATGAACGTGGTTTCACTGAGATTGGTCCAGGTGGCGAACGCCGCCATGCGCTCATCGCTGAGCTCATCGGCGCCGAACACCACGGCCAACGGATTGCCCTTGAGCGCAACGCGGCTGAAGACATCTACTTGCTTGAAATCGAATGCGTGCATGGCCTGCCTTGGTCTTGGTGGATTCGAAAGGTCTTACTTGGGAATTTCCAGCCCGCGCATCACCGCCGGCCGCGCCAGGAAGCGCTCCAGCACCCGCGTCACGTTCGGGAAATCCTTGATGCCCACCAGATCGCCCGCCTCATAGAAGCCGATCAGGTTGCGCACCCACGGGAATGTCGCGATGTCGGCGATGGTGTAGCGCTCGCCCATGATCCAGTCGCGCCCCTGCAGACGTCCATCAAGGACTTTTAACAAACGTTTACTTTCCTCGACATAGCGATCACGAGGGCGTTTGTCTTCGTAGTCCTTGCCGGCGAATTTGTTGAAAAAACCGAGCTGGCCGAACATCGGCCCGATACCACCCATCTGAAACATCAACCACTGGATCGTCTCGTAACGCGCAGCCGATTCCTGGGCCAGCAACTGCCCGCTCTTGTCGGCGAGGTAAATCAGAATCGCCCCGGACTCGAACAACGGCAGCGGCAGGTCGTCCGGCCCGTGGGGGTCGAGGATCGCCGGGATCTTGTTGTTGGGGTTCAGCGACAGAAACTCGGGCGACAGCTGGTCGCTGGTGTCGAAGCCCACGCGATGCGGCTCGTAGGGCAGGCCGATCTCTTCGAGCATGATCGACACCTTGACGCCGTTGGGGGTCGGCAACGAGTAGAGCTGAATCCACTCAGGGTATTGGGCTGGCCATTTTTGAGTGATAGGGAAAGCAGACAGATCGGTCATCGCATGGATCCACGAAGAGATTGAGAGGCACGATCATAGTGTGAGTGGCCGCAGGCTGCGACGTACGGCGTATCGATATTGATGATTACCAAGATCAATGGATTGCAGTCTTCTCCTGCGACCGCCCCGTGTACTGTGTCCATAAATCCGCAACATCCTGTCGATAACCTCTGCTCCAACCCGTTCATGGTTATCGGTACATTGCTGCGCATGCCGCCGGAATCGAACCAAACGGGCCTCAGTGGACTCTGAGTGTTGCCCTTTCGGAAACGGACCGGATCATCGACATGGAAAACACCCGACGCTGGGAGCGCGTGGTGTAAAGGTTTGTCAGCCTTAACCGAATGCGCTGAAGAACCCTTATTCCATGATGAACCTTATGAAATTGGTCCAACGCTTCAAACATCGCGCTTATATTGTGCTGCCCTCCCTGCTGGCAATCAGTGCGCTGTTCCTGTCGCTGGAAGTCCGTGAAAGCCGCGCCCAGCCGGCTGACGGCACCCAGACGCTGGTCTTCCTGCGCCACGCGGAAAAACCCGCCGGCGGCCTCGGCCAGCTCAATTGCCAGGGCCTGAACCGCGCCATCGACCTGGCCACCCTGCTCCCGGAAAAATTCGGCAAGGCCAACTACGTGTTTGCAGCCAACCCGACGCGCAATGTCGAGGAAGGCGAGCTGGATAATTCCTACAGCTACATTCGCCCCCTGATGACCATCAGCCCCAGCGCCATCAAGCTCGGTTTGCCGGTGAACATCAACTTCTCGGCCAACGACACCAGTGACCTCGCCGACGAACTGCTGCATGACAAGTACCACAACTCGGTGATCTACACCGCGTGGTCCCACGGCTACCTGCCCGAGCTGATCAACAAGGTCGCCGGCGAAGCGGTCGGCAAGAAACAGAACATCACCGATGATTGGGAATCCAGCGACTACGACTCGCTGTATGTACTCACCCTGACCTGGCACAACGGCAAGGCCAGCCTGCAGAGCCACAGCTACAAGCAAGGCCTGGATAACGGCCGGGAAACCTGCCCGACATAAGGGCGACCTGTAGGAGCCAGCTTGCTGGCGATGCAGACGCCGCGGTGTTTCGGGAGCACCGCGTTATCGTTCATCGCCAGCAAGCTGGCTCCTACAAGGTTGGGGGTTACGGCAGCAGGATGACTTTGTCGCCACTGCCCTGATTCACTTCGGCATAACGTTCCAGCCCTTCGGCCAGTGGCGATTCGAACAGCCCTTGCGGCAACGGCAACAGGTCCTGGTCGAAGAACCGGCCGAACTGATCGAGCATCGCCGCGCACGCTTGCACGCCGTATAGCAACGAGTTGATCCCCACCACCGAGCCGCCCTTGCGATACAGCGCCAGGGCCGGCAATTGCACCTGGCCATCCACCGGCGCGGCGATGATCGCGATGCGACCGAACGCGGCCAACGCGGGAACGGAGGCCGGTAGCCAGAACCCGGTGGTGTCAAAAATCACGTCGGCGCCGCCGGTGTAGACCGCATTCACCTGCGCGCCCAAATCCTCGGGTTTATCCAGCTGCAACGTCTGATACCCCTGGGCCTGCAAGTCCTTGACCTGCTCCGGCCGACGCGCCGCCGCCAGCACCTGGGCGCCACGTACCTTGGCCAGCGCCAGCGCAGCACTGCCGACCGCCCCGCCACCGATCACCAATAACCGCGTTTGTGCGTTCACCAGGCTGCGCTCCAGCGCATCCCACGCCGTGGTGTAAGGCACGCCGAGGCTGGCGGCTTGGGCAAAACTCAGGTGCGTCGGTTTGCGCGCCACGCCGTTGGCCGGCAACTTGACGAATTGCGCATGGGAGCCATCGGCGAAAAAGCCCAGCTCACGGCCGGTGCCCCACACTTCCTGACCGATCAGCGCCTGCGGGCCTTCGACAACTACACCCGCAAAATCACGCCCGGGAATGCGCGGCAACGTGGTGTAGGGAAAACGCCCCAGCACATTCTTCACATCGCTGGGATTGAGGCCGGCGGCCTTGATTTGCACCAGCACTTCATCGGCGCCGGGCACGGGGGTCGGAACCTCGACATAGCGCAGGGCCGAAAGGTCGCCGGTTTTGTCGAACTGCAATGCTTTCATGGGAGTGTCCATCCAACAGGGGAAAGGGAATTCAGGAGATCCAGCCAGTGACCAGTTGCCGCCCCATGGGCCACAACTTTTCACCGGCGAGCATGCCCAGCAGGCCCACCAGCGCGATGGCCGGTGGGGCGGGAGAACGAAAATCCAGCGCGCCGTAAAGCAAACCGACGCCCAGACCGATGACCAGCGAGATGAGGTAGCTCATGGCAGACTCCGTGGGCAATTGAGGGATGCCCAAAGTCTAAAGGCCGGCATCCGCGAGCATCGGCCAAGTGCTTCTGAATTCCGGCCAAACCACCCCCAATAACCTGTAGGAGCTAGCTTGCTGGCGATAGCTGACGTGAGGGCGATGCAAAATTTGAGGATGCTATCGCCAGCAAGCTGGCTCCTACAGGTTCGTGCAGAACTGCGAGGGCGCGACACCCAGTTCCCGACGGAACATGTCGCTGAAGCTGCTCGGCGAGTAGCCCAGCTCCCGGGCAATCGCACTGACCGGCGCCCCCTGGATCAGCTCCGCGACTGCAGTCGCCAGTTGCACTTGTCGCCGCCACTCGGCGAAGCCCATGCCCAGACCGTCCTTGAACAGCCGCGCCAGGGTGCGCACGCTGGCCCCGGCGTTTTGCGCGTGTTGTTCGAAGGAAACGTCCAGCGATGGGGCGGCCATGACGGCCTGACACAGGTTCATCAGGCGCCGGTCGGAATCATCCGGCAACGGGATCTTCAGCAGCGAACGCCTGGCTCGCCGCAGTTCCAGCAGTGCCAGCCCGACCAGCGCTTCGTAATACTCCGGCGCGCCGTCGTCGCCCTGCTCCACCAGCCCGACGATGAGTTCACGCAGCAACCCGCCCACTTCGATCACCTGGACCGTGTCGTCCAGCGTCGCCGCCAATGCCGGACGCAGGTAGATGTTGCGCATCTGCAGGTCCGAGACCACGCGAATGCCGTGAGGCACGCCCGGCGGCAACCACACCGCCCGTTGCGGCGGCACCACCAGCGCCTCATGCGGCGTTTCGACCCACATCACGCCGCTCATCGCATACAACAACTGGCCCCAGACATGCTCGTGGGGCTCGATGAACAGCCCGCGCGGATAGGTGCGCGCCAGCGGTTGCACGGGCACATCGGTGTCACTCAGGTCGGGGGGCGCGGCAAGGGCCATGGTCAGCATTCATCGGGGATTTTCAGAAAATCCATGGTAACCAGCCGCAGGCCTTGTCGCCACTGGCTGCAGCCGTCTGACAATCCGAATGAATTTTCCGTACCGCCGACGATCCTTCTATTACTACAGGGAGGAATACGGGCTTTATGAACAACGCAAAACTTTTCGTCATTGAATACACCCTTCATGGCGTCCCAAAGTCTTTCATCATTCGCCTGGACAAAATGGACAATGCGCAGGCTTGGCATTGGGCGAGTTGCGACGCCGGCGTGGGCCGGATCCCGCGCTTTGGAAGGGAGAAAGTGCAAAAGACCAGCAAGCCGATGGCGGAAAAATTCGGCGTGGAAAATGTCACATGGCGGCCAGCAAGCTAACCACGCTTTTCTGTAGGAGCAAGCTTGCTCGCGATGAACGATAACGCAGTCAGCCTGAAGAACCTCGGCGCCTGCATCGCCAGCAAGCTGGCTCCTACACAGTCAGTGTTGGGCGCACTTGCAGTCTTTGTGCACGCATTCTTCACCGTGTTCATGGTGTTTGGCGCAGGCTTCGCAGCAGTAGTGCTTGCCGTGACGTGCGATCGGATGCTGGCCCAGTTTGCAGTTGCATTTCGGGCAGTCGCATTTACTTTCGCTATCGATCATGAGTCTGACTCCTGAGGTGGTGGTCGTCGGGGCTACAACCCGTCTCACCAGTGTAGAAGTTGCCACAGACGACGCAGCCCAAACCTGTAGGAGCAAGCTTGCTCGCGATGCCGACGCCGCGGTGTTTCAGGAATACCGCGTTATCGTTCATCGCGAGCAAGCTTGCTCCTACAGAAAATCAACAGCGGTCAGGCCTGGCGGGTATTGCTGCGATACATGAACACCAGCGCCAACCCGAGCAACACCATCGCCAGTATCCGGCTGCCGGACAGTTCGATCTGCGGGTTGCCCAGCCAGCCGAAGTTATCGATCAGCATCCCCATGCCCAGCTGCCCGACGATCACCGCGACCGTCGCCACCGCCGTCCCCACCCGTGGCACCGCCCCCACCATCACCATCATGTACACCACGCCGAACAGCGCGCCGCTGAGCTGCCATTTCGGCACGTCCAGCAGGCTCATGGCCTGGGCCGGCTCGAAAAACAGGATCAGCAACCCGGTGCTCACCGCACCCACCACGAACGTCAACAAACTGCTGCGCAGCACACCGACCGTTTCGCCCAGACGCCCATTGATGGCGGCCTGAACACTCAACACCGCACCGGCAGCCACGACCACCGCCAACAAAATAATCAGATTCATCATTAACCCCGCGCAATCAGAACAAGTGCCGCCACAATCAGCAGCAAGGCCAGCCAACGTTCACCGTTGACCTTTTTACGAGTGGCGCCGAACCAGCCGAAGTGGTCGATCAGCACGCTTTTACCGACCTGCCCGGACAGGATCGCGATCATCGTCATCGCAATGCCGATGTACGGCGTGGCCAGGGTCAGCACCACCACGTAGATCGGCCCGAGAAAACCGCCGATCAACTGCCAGCGCGGCAAGTCGCTGAAGGCCGGTCCCTTTTGCGGGCCGCTGAGCAACAGCAGGAAAAACAGGATCGCCGAGCCGACGCCGAAGATGCTCAACGTCGCCCACAAGTGACCGACCTGACCCCCCAGCGGCCCGAGCAGACCGGCCTCCACGGACAGGCCCATACCGGCCAGGATCACCAAAGGCAGCAGCAAAAGCCGCAACCCGGGTTGGGTTGCCGGTGTGACAGCGATATCGATTGAAGAAGATTGCATAACAGAGACCTACCCATTTTCAAATGAACTACACGGTCGCCTGTAGGAGCGAAGCTTGCTCGCGAAGGCCTGGCGCCGTCGTCGATTTCCCGGCAGATCCAGTTGATGGAACAGGCGCTGAGCCAGCAATTGCTTTACCGCCATACCCGCGCGGTCACGCCGACGGAAGCCGGACGCTTGCTCGGCGACCATGCGCGATTGGTACTGGTGCAGTTGGAGGAAGCCGAACAGGCGTTGCAGGAACAACAAAGCGAGCCGAGCGGGCTGGTGCGGATCAACGCGCCGGTGGTGTTTGGCCAGCGGCACCTGACGCCCTGGCTGGGGCAACTGTGCGAGCGCTACCCGAAATTGCAGCTGGATATCCAGCAGACCGACAGCTACGTCGCACCGTTACAGGAGGGTGCCGACCTGCTGTTTCGCATCGGCCCGCTGCACGATTCGAGCATGCAGGCGCGGATTCTGGCGCCGCAACGCTTTCAAGTGGCAGCGAGCCCGGCGTACTTGAAACGCCATGGCACACCGTTGCATCCCGAAGACCTCGCGGCGCATCAATGCCTGGCCTACAAAGGCGTAGCCGGCCAGCAACGCTGGTTTTTCCGCCAGGGTCAGCAGGACTGGAGGCCCTACTCGGTGAAGGGGCCGATCACCGGCAACCACGCCGACACCCTCACACAGGCCGCCGAACAAGGCCTGGGCCTGGTGATGTTTCCTTCGTGGCTGATTGGTGAAGCGGTACGCAACGGCACGCTGGTGCCGGTGCTGGGGGAATATCAGGTGTCCAACAGCCTTGAGCCGCAACAGATCGCCGTGCTCTGGCCCGGGAGCCGGCGGTTGTCGGTGAAGGTAAGGACGGTGATTGATTTCTATGTCGAATGCTTTGGGGCTGTGCCGTATTGGGACAGGCCGTAACATTGACAGCACAACCTGTAGGAGCCGGCTTGCCGGCGATGGCGGCGCGTCAGTCAACATTGATGGCGCCTGACACACCGCTATCGCCGGCAAGCCGGCTCCTACAAAGGGGTGTTGTGTCAGTCGACTTCAATGTTGACTGACATACCGCTATCGCCAGCAAGCCGGCTCCTACAAGGGGGCGTTGTGTCAGTCGACATCGATGTTGGCTGACATGTCGCCATCGCCGGCAAGCCGGCTCCTACAAGGTGTGGGGGTCAGATGCGGAACTGGCCGACCAGAGTGCCGAGGCGCTGGCCAAGATCAGCCAGGCTGCGGGATGTCTGGGCGCCGAGTTGGGTTTCGCCGGCCACGTTGTCCACGGCCACCGCGATCTGATGCACGCTGCGGTTGATCTCTTCGGCCACGGCGGTCTGCTCCTCGGCGGCGCTGGCGATCTGCGCGTTCATCGAGTTGATGGTGCCGATCAGTTGAGCCATGGTGTCCAGCGAAGCACCCGCTTCGTTGGCCTGCATGGACGTGCCGTCGCCGGCCTCGCTGGAGCGGCGCATCGCTTCCACCGCCGACTGAGTGCCGGCCTGCAAGCGGTCGATCATGCCCTGGATTTCCTGGGTGCTGATTTGCGTGCGGCTGGCCAGCGCACGGACTTCGTCGGCCACCACCGCAAAACCGCGACCGGCCTCACCGGCACGGGCCGCTTCAATGGCGGCGTTGAGCGCCAACAGGTTGGTCTGCTCGGCAATCGAACGGATCACCCCGAGCACGCTGACAATCGATGACACGTCCTTCTGCAGGCTGTCGAGGGACACGCCGCTGCTGCGAATATCGTCGACCAACGCATGGATCTTGACGATGCTGCCGGCCACCACACGCTTGGCCGTCTGACCTTCTTCGTCGGTCTGCTGCGCCGCCACTGCGGCGTTTTGTGCACTTTTCGCCACTTCTTGCGCGGCGGCCGACATTTCGTTGATCGCCGTGGCCACCTGATCGGTCTCGTGACGTTGACGCTCCATCGCCTGATCCGAACGCTGGGCCTGATCGGAGACCTGATTCACCAGCCCGGTCAATTGCGAGGTCATTTCGGTGATCTGGCGCACCAGGCCGTGGATCTTGTCGACGAACCGGTTGAACGAGCCGGCGAGTTGGCCGAGTTCATCCTGGCTGGTGATGGTCAGGCGCCGGGTCAGGTCGCCCTCGCCCGCCGCGATGTCGTCGAGGTTGGCTTTCATCAGGTTCAGCGGACGCAGAATGGTGTTGGCCAACAGCATGCCGGCGGCGGCAATCAGCAGCAGCACGACGGCGGCGATGCCGATGATGCTCAGCAACACGCCTTCCATCCGGTCTTGAACCTTGGCTTCGACCACGGCCACTTGCGCCTCGATACCGTCGAGGTTGACCGAGGTGCCGACCGCCATGTCCCACTTCGGCAGGTATTCGGTGTAGCCGAGTTTTGGTACCAGCACCTGAGTGTTGCCAGGCAATGGCGAGCTGTATTGCAGGTAGTGAGTGCCGTCTTTGGCGACTTTCACCAGGTCGCGGTTGACGTAGACGCCGTTCGGATCGCGGTTGTCCTTGAAGCTTTGGCCCACGCCTTCGGGGCTGTTGGCCTTGAACAGGCGCACGGTGTTGGAGTCGTAGCCGAAGAAGTAGCCGTCCTTGCCGTAGCTGATGCTCGACAGCAATTTGATCACCTGGGCCCGCGCCGCGTCATCGCCAGGGGCGGCGGCCTCGTAGAGCGGTTTGATCGCGGTCATGGCCACGGCGACGTAACTTTGCAGGGTGGCCTTGGCGTCGCTGAGCAGGCGCTGACGCGTCTCCTCGACTTCCTTGCGGGCCTGTTCCTGCAGAACGAACAACGTGGTCAGGCTGATGACCAGCGCAAAGAGCAACACCGGGAGGACGGCAAGGGACAGGACTTTAGCCTTCAGGCTCATGCGCATGACGGTTCACTCTTTTGGTTTTATTGGCGTGGTTAAAGGCTTTAACGGCACGCGCAACCAAAAGTTGAATCAGTGGCCAATGCAATCCCCTCTGTGGGAGCGAGCCTGCTCGCGATGGAGTGTCAGTCGCCATCAATCTGGCTGACAGATCATCGCGAGCAGGCTCGCTCCCACAGGGGATCTTCGTTCAGAGAACCATCGCGGCCACCCAGCCGAACGCCAGCAGCGGCAGGTTGTAATGCAGGAAGGTCGGGACCACGGTGTCCCAGATGTGGTGGTGCTGTCCGTCGATGTTCAGGCCGGAGGTCGGGCCGAGCGTCGAGTCGGAAGCAGGCGAACCGGCGTCGCCCAGCGCACCGGCGGTGCCGACGATGCAGACGATGGCGATCGGGCTGAACCCCAGTTGCACGCACAGCGGCACGAAAATCGCTGCCAGAATCGGCACGGTGGAAAACGACGAACCGATGCCCATGGTCACCAGCAGGCCGACCAGCAACATCAGCAGCGCACCGATGCCTTTACTGTGGCCGATCCACGACGCCGACGCTTCAACCAGCGTCTGCACCTGACCGGTGGCCTTCATCACTTCGGCAAACCCCGAGGCGGCGATCATGATGAAACCGATCATCGCCATCATCGTCATGCCTTCGGTGAACAGATCATCGGTGTCGCGCCACTTCACGATGCCCGACACCGAGAAGATCAAAAAGCCTGCCAGTGCACCGATAATCATCGAGTCCAGCAACAACTGAATAATGAACGCCGCCGCAATCGCCACACCCGCAACCATCAGGCTCAACGGGTTGTACTGCACCGCGACCTGCTCGACCTGTTCGATCTTTTCCAGGTCGTAGACGCGCTTCTTGCGGTAGCTGATAAAGGCTGCCGCAAGCCCCACCACCATGCCCAGCGCCGGAATGCCCATGGCATGGGTGACGTTGATGCCGCTGATATCGACGCCGCTGCGGGCCACGTTGGCCAGCAGGATTTCATTGAGGAAGATGTTGCCGAAGCCCACGGGCAGGAACATGTACGGGGTGATCAGGCCGAAGGTCATGACGCAGGCGATCAACCGCCGATCCAGTTGCAGCTTGGTCAGCACATATAGTAGCGGCGGCACCAGCAACGGAATAAAAGCGATATGTATCGGCAGAATATTCTGTGAAGCGATGGCCACCACCCACAGCAGGCCGATCAGCAGCCACTTCACCGAACCGCCACCGTTGGCGTGCTGGCGGTCAACCATGGCCAGGGCTTTGTCGGCCAGCGCATGGGCCAGGCCGGACTTGGCAATCGCCACCGCGAAGGCGCCGAGCAGGGCATAAGACAAGGCCACCGTCGCCCCGCCGCCGAGGCCGCTGTTGAAGGCTTTCAAGGTGGCGTCGATGCCCAGGCCACCGGTCAAACCGCCCACCAGCGCACCGATAATCAGCGCGATCACCACGTGCACACGGGACAGGCTGAGAATCAGCATGATGCCGACCGCGGCAATTACAGCATTAATCATCGTTACCTCAAGGCAAGCGAAATGAGCCCGGCCGACAGTCTGCGAAGAGCCGCCAGCGGGATAAGGAATGGGTTTTATTAGAGGGCGCGCACTGTGCCGGACCATCACCGCCTTGTCAAAGCCGCGAGACCCGAACGCAAGCTAGGCCCTCCCTTTCCAAAACGACATCGCCCCCTGTAGGAGCCGGCTTGCCGGCGATGGCGGTGGTTCAGTCCACCCGTTATTGACTGGACGGACGCCATCGCCAGCAAGCTGGCTCCTACAGGATTCGTGATAATGATTCCATTTCGTCGGACGGCGTAAAGAATGCGGATTTTCGGCCGCTACAGTGCAAAGTCTCAGATATTTATCGAATAAGGACGTCTCCATGTCGCTCAGACAACTTTCCATTCAATGGAAAATCACCCTGCTGGCCGGGCTTTGCCTCGCCGGTATCGTGACCTTGCTGGTAGGTCTTTCGCTGTATCGCATGGAGCACAGTTCCGAGCTGGTGAAAGCCTCGAGCATGGAGATGCTCACTGAAGCCGCCCAGGCCCGGATCGAGTCCCAGGGCGAAAACCAGGCGCTGAACATTCGCCAGCAGTTCATGGATGCCTATCAATATGGCCACGGCTTCTCGCGTCAGGTGTTGTTCCTGCGCGATCAGGCCGAAAAGCGCTTTCTCGATGCCTTCGACCTGCGTGAAGACCTGACCCGCCAGGTCAAGTCTGCGTTGCAAGCCAACCCGGAATTGCTCGGCCTGTCGCTGGTGTTCGAAGCCAATGCGCTGGACGGCAAGGATGAACTGTTTGCCGGCCAGGCTGAGCTGGGCAGCAACGACAAGGGCCGTTTCGCGCTGTACTGGTCGCAACCGACCCCCGGCAAGGTGACGTCGATGGCGCTGCCCGAAACTGACATGGCCGACACCAGCACCGGCCCCAGCGGCGAACCCGCCAACGCCTGGTTCACCTGCCCGCGCACCTCGCTCAAGCCCTGCGTGATCGAACCCTACTTCTATGTGATCGACGGCCAGAACGTGCTGATGACAAGCATCGTGTTCCCGCTGATGGTCAATGGCAAAGTCATCGCCTCGCTGTCGGTGGACATCAACCTCAACAGCCTGCAAGCGGTCAGCCAGGGCGCGAGCAAGAAGCTTTATGACGGCCAGACCAACGTCAGCATCATCAGCCCGGCCGGTTTGCTCGCCGGCTACAGCCCGGACGCCAGCAAACTCGCCCAGCGCCTGGACGCTGTGGATAAAACCAACGGCACCGAACTGATCCGCCTGCTCGCCGCCAGCAGCAAAACCGCCAGCCTGCACAGCAACCAGCAGTTGAAAGTGCTGTCGCCGTTCCAGCCGATCCCCGACGGCAAATCGTGGGGCGTGTTGCTCGATGTGCCGGAAAAAGTCCTGGTCGGCCCCGCCGAAACCCTGAAAAAACAACTCGATGAAAGCAATACCGCCGGCACACTGGTCGAACTCGGCCTCGGCGTGCTGGCCGCGTTGATCGGGCTGTTGTTGGTGTGGCTGATGGCGCGTAGCGTGACCAAACCGATTCTGGGTGTGGCGCACATGCTCGAAGACATCGCCAGCGGCGAAGGCGACCTGACCCGGCGCCTGGCCTACGACAAAAAGGATGAACTAGGCCAGTTGGCGGGCTGGTTCAACCGTTTCCTCGACAAGTTGCAGCCGATCATCGCCGAGGTGAAACGCTCGGTTCAGGACGCACGCAGCACGGCGGACCAGTCTTCTGCCATCGCCACGCAGACCAGCGCCGGCATGGAACAGCAATACCGTCAGGTCGATCAGGTGGCGACCGCTTCCCACGAAATGAGCGCCACCGCCCAGGACGTTGCCCGCAGCGCGGCACAAGCGGCACAAGCAGCGCGCGATGCCGATCACGCCACCCGCCGTGGCTTGACCGTGATCGACCAGACCACCACCAGCATCGACAACCTCGCCGCCGACATGAGCGCAGCGATGGTGCAGGTCGAAGGTTTGGCGGCCAACAGCGAGAAAATCGGTTCGGTACTGGAAGTGATCCGCGCCATCGCCGAGCAGACCAACCTGCTGGCCCTCAACGCCGCGATCGAAGCGGCTCGTGCCGGTGAGGCCGGACGCGGTTTTGCGGTGGTCGCCGACGAAGTGCGCAACCTGGCGCGGCGTACGCAGGAGTCGGTTGAAGAAACCCGCCTGGTGATCGAGCAGTTGCAGAACGGCACGCAGGATGTGGTGGGGTCGATGAACAACAGCCATCGCCAGGCTCAGGGCAGTGTCGAGCAGGTCAGCCAGGCCGTCACGGCGTTGCGCCAGATCGGCGACGCAGTGACGGTGATCAGCGACATGAACCTGCAGATTGCCTCGGCGGCGGAAGAGCAAAGCGCGGTGGCGGAAGAGATCAACAACAACGTGGCGACGATCCGGGACGTAACCGAGTCGCTGTCGGGGCAGGCGAATGAGTCGGCGCGGGTGAGCCAGTCGCTTAATAGCCTGGCGAATCAGCAACAGAGCCTGATGGATCAATTCCGCGTCTGACTGACAACACACCCCTTGTAGGAGCCGGCTTGCCGGCGATGGCGATTTTGAAGACGCCATCGCCGGC
>NZ_JAGYFX010000060.1:0-38578 GCF_019946615.1 Pseudomonas sp. BF-R-01 | reverse complement strand
CGGCGGTGGCGGTGGCCAGGGCAGCAACGCCTCCAACGGCGGCATCGGCGGCCGGGGCGTCGGTGCGATCTGGAACAAGGGCACATTGCTGATCACCGCCGCCAACTTCGCGGCCCTGGCCGGTAATGCCGCGGGCAGCGGTGCCGGTGGTACTGCGCAGGGCGGGGGGACAATTGGCACCTCGCCGACCGCCGTGGCGGCAATCTACAACGACGGCGGGATACTCAACACCGCCTACGCACCGCCGCCGACCGCAACCATTGTGGTCGCAGATACCACGTTGAGCATCGGCGAAACGAGCCTGGTGACCATCACCTTCTCCGAAGCGGTGACCGGTTTCACTAACGCCGACCTGACCATCGCCAACGGCACCTTGAGCGCAGTGAGCAGCAGCGACGGCGGTATCACCTGGACGGCAACGTTCACGCCAACCGCCAGTATTTCCGACACGACCAACGTCATCACCCTCGACAATACCGGGGTGATCAACGGCCTGGGTACTGCTGGCGTCGGCACCACCAATTCCAATAACTACGTCGTCGATACCGCTCGCCCGACTGCGGGTATCGTGTTTGCCGACACGGCGCTCAAAGCCGGCGAAACCTCGCTGGTGACCATCACCTTCAACGAGGCCGTAACCGGTTTAACCAATGCCGACCTGACGATTGCCAACGGCACCTTGACGGCGGTGAGCAGCAGCGATGGCGGCATCACCTGGACGGCGACCTTCACACCGACCGCCAGCATCACTGACTCGACCAACCTGATCACCCTGGACAACACCGGTGTCAGCGACCTGGCGGGTAACGCCGGCAGCGGCACCACCGACTCGAACAACTACGCCATTGATACCGTGCGTCCGACCGCGACCATCGTCGTGGCCGACACGGCGCTGAGCATCGGCGAAACCTCGCTGGTGACGTTCACCTTCAGCGAAGCGGTCAGTGGTTTCACCAACGCCGACCTGACGATTGCCAACGGTACGCTGACGGCGGTGAGCAGCAGCGATGGCGGCATCACCTGGACCGCGACCTTCACACCTACCGCCAGCATCAATGACACGACCAACCTGATCGTCCTGAACAACACCGGCATCAGCGACCTGTCGGGCAACGCCGGCAGCGGCACCACCGATTCCAACAATTACGCCATTGATACCGTGCGTCCGACCGCGACCATCGTGGTGGCCGACACTGCGCTGAAAATCGGTGAAACCTCGCTGGTGACCATCACCTTCGCCGAGGCGGTGAGCGGTTTCAGCAACGCCGACCTGACCATCGCCAACGGTACGCTGACGGCAGTGAGCAGCAGCGACGGCGGCATCACCTGGACGGCGACCTTCACCCCGACCAGCGCTATCACCGACAGCACCAACCTGATCACCCTGGACAACACGGGTGTCAGCGACCTGTCGGGCAACGCGGGCAGCGGCACCACCGACTCCAACAACTACGCCATCGATACCGTGCGGCCAACGGCAACCATCGTCGTGGCGGATACTGCGCTGAGGATCGGTGAAACCTCGCTGGTGACTATCACCTTCAGTGAAGCGGTCAGTGGTTTGACCAACGCGGACCTGACGATTGCCAACGGCACCTTGAGCGCCGTCAGCAGCAGCGATGGCGGCATCACCTGGACCGCGACCTTTACGCCGAGCGCCAGCATCAACGACACGACCAACCTGATCACCCTGGACAACACCGGCATCAGCGACCTGTCGGGCAACGCCGGCAGCGGCACCACCAATTCCAACAATTACGCCATCGACACCGTGCGTCCGACCGCCACGATTGTGCTGGCCGATACTTCACTGACCGCCGGCGAAACCTCGCTGGTGACCATCACCTTCAGCGAAGCGGTCAGCGGTTTCACCAACGCCGACCTGAGCATCGCCAACGGCACCTTGAGCGCGGTGAGCAGCAGCGATGGCGGCATCACCTGGACCGCGACCTTCACGCCAACGGTAGGTGTGAACGATGCGACCAACGTCATCACCCTGAACAATACCGGTGTGGCCGACCTCTCCGGCAACACAGGCAGCGGGACTACCAACTCCGGTAACTACACGATTGATACCGTGGCACCGACAGCCACCATTGTCGTCGCCGACACCGCACTGAGAATCGGCGAAACCTCGCTGGTGACCATCACGTTCTCCGAGGCCGTGACCGGTTTCAGCAACGCCGACCTGACGATTGCCAACGGTACCTTGAGCGCAGTGAGCAGCAGCGACGGCGGCATTACCTGGACCGCCACCTTCACGCCAACCGTCAGCATCACCGATGCGACCAACCTGATCATCCTGGACAATAGCGGCGTGCAGGGAGGCAGTAGCGGCAACGTGGGCATCGGCACCAGCAATTCGAACAACTACGCCATCGACACCGTGCGTCCGACAGCAACCGTCGTCGTGGCGGATACTGCGCTGAGGATCGGTGAAACCTCACTGGTGACCATCACCTTCAGCGAGGCGGTCACTGGTTTCACCAACGCGGACCTGACGATTGCCAACGGCACCTTGAGCGCGGTCAGCAGCAGCGATGGCGGCATCACCTGGACGGCGACCTTCACGCCGAGCGCCAGCATCAACGACACGACCAACCTGATCACCCTGGACAACACCGGCATCAGCGACCTGTCGGGCAACGCCGGCAGCGGCACCACCGATTCCAATAATTACGCCATCGACACAGTCCGGCCTACCGCGACCATCGTCGTGGCCGACCCAACCCTGACCGCCGGCGAAACCTCGCTGGTGACCATCACCTTCAGCGAGGCGGTCAGCGGTTTCACCAACGCCGACCTGAGCATCGCCAACGGCACCTTGAGCGCGGTGAGCAGCAGCGATGGCGGCATCACCTGGACCGCGACCTTCACGCCAACAGTGGGTGTGAACGATGCGACCAACGTCATCACCCTGAACAATACCGGTGTGGCCGACCTCTCCGGCAACACAGGCAGCGGCACCACCAACTCCGGCAACTACACGATTGATACCGTGATTCCGACGGCCACCATTATCATTGCCGACAACGCGCTGAAAATCGGCGAAACGTCCCTGGTGACCATCACGTTCTCCGAGGCCGTGACCGGTTTCAGCAACGCCGACCTGACCATCGCCAACGGCACCTTGACGGCGGTGAGCAGCAGCGATGGCGGCATCACCTGGACGGCGACCTTC
This sequence comes from Pseudomonas sp. BF-R-01, assembly GCF_019946615.1. Classification (NCBI taxonomy): domain Bacteria; kingdom Pseudomonadati; phylum Pseudomonadota; class Gammaproteobacteria; order Pseudomonadales; family Pseudomonadaceae; genus Pseudomonas; species Pseudomonas sp. BF-R-01. The sequence continues at coordinate 35,397 of NZ_JAGYFX010000060.1, read as the reverse complement.
ACCCCGACCAGCGCCATCACCGACAGCACCAACCTGATCACGCTGGACAACAGCGGTGTACAAAACGGCTCGGGCAACACCGGCATCGGCAGCACCGACTCCAACAACTACGCCATCGACACCGTGCGCCCGACGGCGACGATCATTGTGACTGACCCCACGCTGGCGGTGGGTCAAACCTCGCTGGTGACGATCACCTTCAGCGAGGCGGTCACTGGCTTCACCAACGCCGACCTGACGATTGCCAACGGCACCTTGAGCGCGGTCAGCAGCAGCGACGGCGGCATCACCTGGACGGCCACTTTCACGCCGAGCGCGAGCATCAACGATGCGACCAACCTCATTACGCTGAACAACACGGGGATCGCGGATCTGGCCGGTAACTCGGGCTCAGGCACCACCGATTCCAACAACTACACCATCGACACAGCCCGGCCCACCGCGACCATTGTGGTCGCCGACAGCACCCTCAGCGCGGGCGAAACCACGCTGGTGACTATCACGTTCAGCGAAGCCGTGAACGGTTTCGACAACAGTGACCTGAGCATCCCCAACGGTACGTTGAGCGCGGTGAGCAGCAGCGATGGCGGCATCACCTGGACCGCCACGTTCACACCGACGGTTGGCATCAAGGACACCAGCAACCTCATCACCCTGAACAACACCGGGGTGACCGACATCGCCGGTAACACGGGCAGCGGAACCACCAACTCGGCGAACTTCACGATCGACACTGTGCTGCCGACAGCCACTATTGTGGTCTCCGACACGGCGCTGAAGGCGGGTGAAACCGCGACGGTGACCATCACCTTCAGCGAAGCGGTGAGCGGTTTCTCCAACGCCGACCTGACGATTGCGAATGGCACGCTCAGCAACGTGTCTTCGGGCGATGGCGGCGTCACCTGGACGGCAACGTTCACCCCGACGTCGAGCATCACCGACACCAGCAACCTGATTACCCTCGACAACACCGGCGTGGCCAACGCCTCGGGCAACAGCGGCGTGGGCACCACCGACTCCAACAATTTCGCCATCGACACCGCGCTGCCGACCGCCACCATCGTGGTTGCCGACAACCGCCTGGGCATTGGCGAAACCACCACGGTGACCATCACCTTCAGTGAAGCGGTGAGTGGGTTTGACCTGTCGGACATCAGCGTGGCCAACGCTGTGCTGTCGAACCTGACCAGCAGCGACGGCGGTATCACCTGGACCGCGACCCTGACGCCAACCGCCGGCATCAACGATGCGACCAACCTGATCGTGCTCGACACCGGCACCTTGCAGGACCTCGCGGGGAATGCCGGCGCGAGCATCGCTATTTCCAACAACTACGTCCTGGACGTAACCCGGCCAACGGTGAGCATCGTGGTCGCCAACCCGAGCATGGCTGCCGGCCAGAGCACGGTGGTGACATTTACCTTCAGCGAGGCCGTGAGTGATTTCGACCTGTCGGACCTGAGCGTGACCAACGGCGACTTGTCCAACCTGAGCAGCAGCGATGGCGGCAAGACCTGGACCGCGACCTTCACGCCAACTGCCAATGTCAGTGACCCGAGCAACTTCATCGCCCTCGACACAAGCAATGTCACCGACCTGGCGGGTAACGCGGGGGCCACCGTGTCGGTCTCCAACAACTACGCGATAGGCGTCGTGGCGCCGACACCGGCACCGGCTACGGTGCAGGTGACCCCGGATCCGGAGTTCCTCAGCAGCGACCCGGTGACCGTGACCGATCAACCGAACGTGCCACTGCAACCAATCATCTTCGCCCCGCCCTCTGGTGATCTCGGCTCGCCGCTGACGTTTGCTCCGTTGTTCGAGAGCCGGGTGATCGGCAATGGCATTCGGCCGTTGGGCGACATCTTCATGAACAACGGCGCGCTGGCGCAGAGTTTCATCGCGCAGGTGTTCAGCAGCAGCGACAGCGGCGGTGAAGGTGCAGGCCACGGCTTCCTTGGTTTCGGTGGTGGCGATGGCGGGGTTTTCAGCACCAGCACGTTGTCGAGTCTGTTTAATCAGGAGTCCGGTAACGAGCGAGACTCGCTGAGTTCCTTTGGCAACCATTCGATCAAGGCCGGTGATGTTTCACAGGGGCTGCGCGGCGTGTTTGGCGCGCCGAGCCTCGTCCAGCAATTGCAACAGCTCAAAGACACCGAGCAACGGCAGGTCAACGACCTGGCCGCTGCTTTGAAACAGGCCGGCATCAGCGAAATGCAGGCCTGAAATACTTAAAGCAGTGCGTCACCCAGGGGCAGTCAAGGATGAAGAGAAGTCAGCAGTTGTTTGTCGCCAGTCTGCTCGCGTTGGCGATCAGTGGATGTGCCGTCAAAAGTGAACCGATCGAACGCAGCGTCAGCGAACAGCGCGCCAGAAGCGATCTGCAAAGCATGTACAAGGGGCAGGAACCGCTCAGCGGTCCGCTGACCCTGCATCAGGCCATGGCCCGCGCGGTGAAGTACAACCTCGAAGGCCGGCTCAAGATCATGGAAGAGGCCCTGGCCAAGCGCCAACTCGACCTCGCCAGTTTCGACATGCTGCCGCGCATGGCGCTGGACGCCGGTTATGTCGGCCGCAACAACGTCAGCGCCTCCAGCAGCCAGAGCGTGCGGACCGGCACCCAGTCGTTGGAGCCATCGACTTCACAGGACCGCGATCGTGAAGTGGCAGACCTGACCATGGTCTGGAACGTGCTCGATTTCGGCGTCAGTTACATCAGCGCCAAGCAACAGGGCGACCAGCGGCTGATCGTTCAGGAACGCCGGCGCAAAGTGATCAACACCATCGTTCAGGACGTGCGCTCGGCCTATTGGCGAGCCATGGCCGCCGAGCGCTTGCTCAAGCAGATCGACAGCCTCATGTCCCGGGTCGAGACCGCGCGCGGCAACAGCCAGAGCATGAGCCAGCAGCGCATCGGCGATCCGATCCAGGCGTTGGGTTATCAACGCTCGCTGATCGAAGCCACGCGCCAACTCGAAGAGCAGCGCCGCGTCCTGTCGCTGGCGAAAACCGAACTGGCGACCCTGATCAATCTGCCGCTGGGCACCGAACTGACCCTGGCGACCCAGGACGACTACGTCATACCGGAACTCAAGGTCGACCTCGCCAGCCTGGAGCAGGAAGCCCTGACCAGCCGCCCGGAACTGCGTGAGCAGGATTACCAGAGCCGCATCAGCGCCGCCGAAACCCGCAAAGCCATGTTGCGTCTGCTGCCGGGGCTGGAGTTCTCCGCTGGCGGGCATTACGACAGCAACTCCTTCCTGGTGGAGCAGGGTTGGGCCGACTACGGCGTGAAGGTGACCTGGAACCTGTTCAACGTGATCTCGGCGCCGGCGGCGATCAACGTCGCCAAGGCCGGTGAAGAAGTGGCCACGGCGCGCCGTCAGGCCATGTCGATTGCGGTGCTGGCGCAGCTCTATGTGGCCAACGCCAACTACCGCGAGGCGCTGCGGCAATTCAAGACCAATCAGCAACTGTCGGACATTGACGGGCAGATTGTCGGCCAACTGCGCAATCGCTATCAGGCGGCGGGGCTGGGCGAACTGGACTTGATTCAGGGCGAGTTGAACACCTTGCAGGCCGATCTGCGCCGCGACCTGTCGTACGCCGATCTGCGCAACGCGTACGGGCAGATTTTTGCCAGCGCGGGGCTCGATCCGCTGCCGGACCAGGTGCAGTCCACCGAAGTCCAGTCCATCGCCACCGCGTTGGCCAATCGCGAATCAGCGTGGGCGGCGGGCGACATCACGGTGCCGGTGACGCATGTCCAGACTCAATAACCTGCAGGCGCCGACGGCGAGCATCAGCCGGGCACAACGTGAAGCCCGCAACGGCCATCGCGGCACGGTGATTTTGCTGACCGGTTTGCCGGCAGCGGGGAAGTCGACCCTGGCCCAGGCGCTGCACGCCGAATTGTTCGAACGCGGCGTGCAGAGCGTCGTGCTCGACGGCGATGGGCTGCGGGTCGGGCTCAATCGTGATCTGGGTTTTGCTGACAGCGATCGCCAGGAAAATATTCGCCGTGCCAGCGAAGTGGCGGCATTGCTGGTGGAGAACGGGCACATCGTGATTCTGGCGATGATCGCGCCGTTGCTGGAGTTACGTGAGTTATTTGCCACGCGTCTGGGCGAGGATTACCGCGAAGTCTGGTGCAACGCATCACTGGCGGTGTGCGAGCGGCGTGACCCCAAAGGTCATTACGCCCGCGCACGTCGCGGTGATTTGGCCGGGTTTACCGGGGTTTCCGCGCCTTATGAACCGCCCCCGTCCGCTGCGCTGGTACTCGACACCGGGGCGCAGTCGGTCGAAGCCTGTCTCGACCGTTTACTGACCTGGCTCGGCGAGTGCGCCGTGTTGCCCAAAGGCTGATTGTTCAAGGTTTCGACAAATCCGCCATGCCTTTGAGCAGCTCGATGGGCAGCGGGAAAACGATGGTCGAACTCTTGTCCCCGGCTATCGAACTCAGGGTCTGCATGTACCGCAATTGCATGGCGCCCGGCTGACGGCCAAGCATTTCGGCGGCCTGCATGAGTTTTTCCGAGGCTTGCAATTCGCCTTCGGCGTGGATGACCTTGGCCCGACGTTCCCGCTCGGCTTCGGCCTGCTTGGCGATGGCGCGGACCATCGATTCGTTGAGGTCTACGTGCTTGATTTCGACGTTGGCGACCTTGATGCCCCAGGCGTCGGTCTGCGCATCGAGCACTTGCTGGATGTCGATGTTCAGCCGTTCGCGCTCGGCCAGCAGTTCATCGAGTTCGTGTTTACCGAGCACCGCGCGCAAGGTGGTCTGGGCCAGTTGACTGGTGGCCATCAGGAAATCTTCGACCTGGATGATTGCCTTCTGCGGGTCGAGCACGCGGAAGTACAGCACCGCATTGACCTTGACCGAAACGTTGTCGCGGGTGATCACATCTTGAGGTGGCACGTCGAGCACCACGGTACGCAAGTCGACGCGGACCATTTGCTGGACCACCGGAATCAGCAGGATCAGGCCGGGGCCTTTGACTTGCCAGAAACGACCGAGCTGGAACACCACCCCGCGCTCGTATTCACGCAGGATGCGAAAAGTCGATCCCGCCAGTGCAATCACCAACAGCAGCAGCGCGGCAAAACCCAGTTGCAGGCCCATGGTTATTCTCCATCCGGCGCCGCGTCAGCCGCGGCCACTTTCAGCACTAATCCCTTGCGTGCCACCACCCGGACCTGTTGCCCGGGTTGCAGTGGCGTGGCGCTGAGTACTTGCCACTTTTCGCCTTGCAGGTGCACCCAGCCGTTGCAGGCATTGCCGGGCTGCAACGACATCACCGGGGCCACGCTGCCCACCAGTCCGGCATCGCCACTGACGGTTTGGCGCGGTCGGGTTTTCAGGGCGTGGATCACCAGGAATATCAACAGCAACGCGCTGATCAGCCCCAGGCCGATCATCAACGGCACAGGCACTTCGGTGTTGCTCAGGATCACCGCGCCGATGACGAACATCACAATCCCGCCCAACCCGATCACGCCGTAGTTGGGCAAGGCGGCTTCGGCGATCAGGAACGCGATGCCGAATGTGATCAGCCAGATTCCGATGGGGTTGGGAATCAGCACGATTGTGTCCGTCGCGAACGCCGACCCGCTCAGGGCCAGCAGTAATGCGACTGCACAGCAACGAATGTTCACTTGACCCTCCTTGTAGGCGCGAGCCTGTTCCGGGCGGCGTTCCGACGATGAACCTGAGAGCGCCTCGCCATCCGTTCAGTCCGCGTTCCCGCTGACGCCCATCGCTAAATACAGTCTAGTCGAGTGGTGGGTTGTACGAATTTTGTACAGTTGTCGACGGTGTTCCGGTGGGCAGATTTCCCACGCGAAGACGCCAGCGGGCCTAGACTTTTCAATGGTGAGAACAGGTTTATTCATAGTCCGTGAACGTTGTTGCGGACACCGAGGTGCATCATGCGTATGGCAAGAACCATGCAGCGCAGCCTGGAAAAGGCGCACTGCGAATTTGACATCGTTACCCACCCACACTCGGCCAGCAGCCTTGAAACGGCGCGGGTCGCGGGCATTCCTGCCGAACGGGTGGCCAAGTCGGTGATCCTCGACGACCACCACGGTCATTTCCTGATGGCCGTGCTGCCGGCGAGTCGTCACCTGGACCTGAGCAAAGTGCACAGCAGCGGCGAGTGGCAGATCACCCGGGAAAGCACCCTGGCGCATCTGTTCGAAGACTGCGAACGCGGCGCGGTGCCGGCGTTGGGTGAGTCCTATGGCCTGGACATGGTCATCGACCCCTTGCTGACCCGGCAGAAAGACATCTACCTGGAGGCCGGCAACCACAACAACCTGCTGCACATGAGCGTGCCGGAGTTCCTGAAAATGGTGCCGCATGCCGAGGTGCGGGAGTTGAGTAGTTGAGTTTTGCGGCGACAGTGACATCGCCTTCGCGGGCAAGCCTCGCTCCTACAGTGGACCGCTATTCCCTGTAGGAGCGAGGCTTGCCCGCGATTGACTGCGCAGCAGTCACCCATCATCAGCCAATACCCAGGAGCCCGACATGGAATCCCCAACCCACACCCTCCCTTCCCTGTTCAAACAACTCGGCCTGCCCGATGACGCCGAAAGCATCGATAAATTCATCGCCACCCATTCACCGCTCAAGCCTGAACTGCATTTGGCCGACGCCTTTTTCTGGAGCCCGAGCCAGGCGCAGTTTTTGCGCGACGACATTCTGGATGACGCGGATTGGGCGGAGGTGGTGGATCAACTGGATGTGTTGCTGAGGAAAGGGCGAGGCGGCTAAAAACCGATCATCTTCCTAAAAATTGTTTCAAAACTTGACCAACTTTCCCCTCAAATGACATATTGATAGTTAGCAAACTAACAGTGTGTCTTTCCGCTCGTGCCAAAAAAACTCGACGCTCTCCAGATGAACATCAGCAGCTCCATGGTGGTGGCCGCCCGGCATTGGCGGAAGATCTGCCAGACCACGCTGGTCAACTATGGAATTTCCGAAGCCTGTGCCGTTCCGTTGTTGATGATCGGGCGGTTGGGTGAGGGCGTGCGGCAGGTGACGGTGGCGCAGGCAGCCGGGATGGAGAGCCCTTCGCTGGTGCGGCTGCTCGATCAGTTGTGTCATGCCGGCTACGTTCGTCGCACCGAAGATGCCCATGACCGCCGCGCCAAATGCCTGAGCCTGACCGACACCGGTCGGGAATTGGTGCAGGCCGTCGAAATCGAGTTGGTGCGCTTGCGTAATGAAGTGCTGGAAGGCATCGCCCCGAGTGATCTGGAGGCCGCGTTGCGGGTATTGAAAGCGTTTGAGGCGGCCAACGCTCCGTCGGTGGTGAACCCTTGAGCGGATTTTTTACCGGCGTTCCCCCGGCGCGGGACTGGTTCTACGGCGTGCGCACTTTCGCGGCGTCGATGATCGCGCTGTACATCGCCATGCTCATGCAAATGCCGCGTCCGTATTGGGCGATGGCCACGGTTTACATCGTTTCCAGTCCGTTTGTCGGCCCTACCAGTTCCAAGGCGTTGTACCGCGCGGTCGGTACGTTTCTGGGGGCGGCGGCGGCAGTCTTTTTCGTGCCGATGTTTGTTCAGAGCCCCTATGTGCTGGTGGTCGTTATCGCGCTGTGGACCGGGATTCTGCTGTTCCTGTCGCTGCACCTGCGTACCGCCAACAGTTACGCGTTGATGCTTGCCGGTTACACCCTGCCGCTGATCGCCTTGCCGGTGGTGGATAACCCGTTGGCGGTGTGGGATGTCGCTGAAGCGCGGACTGAAGAGATCTTCCTCGGCATCGCCGTCGCGGCGGTGGTCGGCGCGATGTTCTGGCCGCGACGGCTGGCACCGGTGTTCAACGATTCGGTGAACAAATGGTTTGCCGATGCCTCGACCTACAGCCTGCGATTCCTCAGCCGCAACGTGCAGCCGGACGAAGTCAGCGCGCTGCGCTCGTCGATGGTCGCGACCTTCAACACGCTGGAATTGATGATCGGCCAGTTGCCGCACGAAGGCGCGCGCCCGCAAACCGTGCGTAATACCAAGGAACTGCGCGGCCGAATGATTCATCTGCTGCCGGTGATCGACGCGCTCGATGACGCGCTTTACGCCCTTGAGCGGCGCACGCCGGAGCTTGTGGATAAGTTCGCGCCATTACTGGCCGCCACCACCGAATGGCTTGACCACAAAGACGCCGACCTCGGTCGCTGGCAAGCGCTGAAAGATCAACTTGAAGCACTGCAACCCACTGCCGAAGCGCTGGATGATCGCAAGCAATTGCTGTTCTCCAACGCGCTGTACCGTCTCGGCGAATGGATCGATTTGTGGCAAGACTGCCGCAGCCTGCAATACGCCATACAGTGCGAAAGCCAGGACAGTTGGCGCGCGGTGTACCGGCATTGGCGCCTCGGTCGCCTGTCGCCGTTTCTCGACCGTGGGCTGATGTTTTATTCGGCGGCGTCCACGGTCACCGCGATCATTGTCGCCTCGGTGTTGTGGATTCTGCTCGGCTGGACCGACGGCGGCAGCGCGGTGATTCTGGCGGCGGTGGCGTGCAGCTTCTTCGCGTCGATGGACGACCCGGCGCCGCAGATTTACCGGTTCTTTTTCTGGACGGCGATGTCGGTGCTGTTCGCCAGTCTTTACCTGTTCCTGGTGCTGCCTAACCTGCATGATTTTCCGATGCTGGTGCTGGCGTTCGCCGTGCCGTTCATTTGCATCGGCACCCTGACGGTCAAGCCGCAGTTTTACCTGGGCATGCTGCTGACGCTGGTCAACACCTCGTCCTTCATCAGCATCCAGGGCGCTTACGACGCGGACTTCCTCAGCTTCGCCAACTCCAACCTGGCCGGCCCGGTCGGTTTGCTGTTTGCGTTTGTCTGGACCCTGATCGCCCGGCCGTTCGGCGCAGAACTGGCGGCCAAGCGCCTGACCCGTTTCAGTTGGCGCGACATCGTCAGCCTCACCGAGCCGGCCTCCCTGGCCGAGCATCGCCGCTTGGGTGTGCAGGTGCTCGACCGTTTGATGCAGCATTTGCCGCGCCTGGCCATGACCGGCCAGGACACCGGCATCGCATTACGCGAAGTGCGCGTGGCGCTGAACTTGCTCGACTTGCTGGCCTACACGCCGCGTGTGTTCGGCGTACCGCAAACATTGCTGCACCAAGTGGTGGCCGAGGTCGGCGAGTATTTCAAAGCCTGCCTCAAGGCTGGCGAACGTTTGCCGGCGCCCAGTGCGTTGTTGATGACCATGGACCGCGCGCGCCGTGCCCTGAACCGCGAATGCGATGACGGCGCCCGTCTGCACCTGCTGCACGCCCTAAGCGGCTTGCGTCTGGCCTTGCTGCCCGGTGTGGAATTCCTCGGCACCGGCGACCTCGAAGAACCGCTTCCCCATGGCATCGATGGAGCGCCTTTATGATCGGTGATCTGGATATCAGCGGGGTGTTCCTGCCCACGCTGCTGGTGCTGATGGGCATTACCTATGTGATTTACCTGCTGGTGCGCGGGTTGCTGACGCGCCTGCACTTTTACCGTCTGGTCTGGCACCGGGCATTGTTCAACGTGGCTCTCTACGCTTTGCTGCTCGGCGCCGTGGACTCACTCAGTCGATACCTGATGACATGAAAAAACCTTTTCTGACCCTCGGTCGCGTGGTCCTGACCCTGCTGATCGTGACCTTCGCCGTTGTCGTGGTCTGGCGCATGGTGATGTATTACATGTTCGCGCCGTGGACCCGCGACGGGCACATTCGCGCCGACATCGTGCAGATCGCCCCGGACGTGTCCGGGCTGATTCAGCAAGTGGACGTGCGCGACAACCAATTGGTGAAACGCGGCCAGGTGTTGTTCAGCATCGATCAGGACCGTTTCAAACTCGCCCTGCGCCAAGCCAAAGCAGCGGTCGCCGACCGTCAGGAAACCCTGGCGCAGGCGCAACGCGAAGCCAAGCGTAACCGTGGCCTCGGCAATCTGGTGCCGGGCGAGCAACTGGAAGAGAGCCAATCACGAGTCGCCCGCGCCGAAGTGGCGCTGATGGAAGCGCAAGTGGCGGTGGACAGCGCCCAGCTCAACCTCGACCGCTCGACCATCCGCAGCCCGGTGGATGGCTACGTCAACGACCGTGCGCCGCGTGCGCAGGAATTCGTCACCGCAGGGCGCCCGGTGTTGTCGGTGGTGGACAGCAATTCTTTTCACATCGACGGCTATTTCGAAGAAACCAAGCTGGACGGCATCCACGTTGGCCAGAGCGTCGACATTCGCGTGATCGGCGACCGCGCCCGCCTGCGCGGCCATGTGGAAAGCATCGTCGCCGGCATCGAAGACCGCGACCGCAGCAGCGGCAGCAACCTGCTGCCCAACGTCAACCCGGCGTTCAGCTGGGTGCGGCTGGCGCAGCGGATTCCGGTGCGGATCGCCTTCGATGACGTGCCGGCGGATTTCCGCATGATTGCCGGGCGCACCGCGACGGTGTCGATCATCGGCGACCAGCAGCAGGAGCCGGCCAAATGAGCAGGGCTTCGGGTTTGGTGATTGCCGGATTGAGTTTGCTGCTGTCGGCGTGCCAGACGGTCGGGCCGGATTATCAACTGCCGGAAGAGGCGGCCGTTCACCGCGAAGATTTTCAGGGCGAACTGGCCGTGGACGGCAAACCGGTGGTTTCGGCGCCGGTGCCGGCCGATTGGTGGCGCCTGTATCAGGACCCTCGGCTTAATCAACTGGTCCAGCAAGCGTTGGCGTCCAACACCGATCTGCGTGTGGCGGCCGCCAGCCTGCTGCGGGCTCGCGCGCAGGTCGATGAAGCCGAGGCCGCCGGTGGCTGGAGCGGTGGCATAAAAATGGGCGCCGAGCGTTTGCAGGAGTCCGGCGAAGCGTTCCTGTTGCCTGAGAAAGTGCCGGTGGCCAACATCGGTGATATCGGCATCAGCGCTTCATACCAGTTCGATCTGTTCGGCACGCTCAAGCGCGGCATCGAAGCGGCCAAGGCCAATGCCGATGCGACCCAGGCCGCCGCCGATACCGCACGTATCACGTTGGTGGCCGATGTGGTGCGCGCCTACACCCAGGTGTGTGCGGCTAATGAAGAACGGGAAATTGCCCAGCACTCCCTCGACCTGCAATCGCAGAGCACCACACTGATCCAGCGCCTGCGCGACGCCGGTCGAGGTGATGAAACCCAGGTCACCCGTTCGCAAACCCAATTCAAGTCCCTGCGCGCCGAGATGCCGCGCTACGAGGCTGCGCGTCAGGCCGGGCTGTTCCGCCTGTCGATGCTGCTGGCCAAACCGGTCGATCAATTGCCGGCCGGCACCGCCAGTTGCGCGCAGCTGCCGAAAATCGCGCAATTGGTGCCGGTGGGCGATGGCGCCTCACTGCTCAAACGTCGCCCCGATATCCGCCAGGCTGAGCGTCGGCTGGCCGCTGCGACGGCCGGTATCGGTGTCGCCACCGGTGAGCTGTACCCGGACATCCGCATCGGCGCGACCATCGGCACTGTCGGCATTCTGGAAAACCTCGGCGAGCCTTCCACCAATCGTTGGGGCTTCGGCCCGTCGCTGAGCTGGAGCGTGCCGACCAACGGGGCCCGGGCGCGAATCCGCGAAGCTGAAGCCGTGACCCAGGCGACGCTGGCGCACTTTGATGGTGTCGTTCTCAACGCCATACGTGAAACCCAGACCAGCCTGGCGCAGTACTCGGCGTTGCTGCAGCGTCGAGAAGCCCTGGCGGACGCCGAACAATCGGCGAAACTGGCTGCCGACCAGACGCACCGTTTCTTCCAGGCCGGCCGCGAGTCGTTCCTGGCCGACCTGCAAGCGATCCGCACCTACACCGACGTCACGGCACAACTGGCCGCCGCCAACACTCAGGTTGCGTTGAGCCAGATCGATCTGTTCCTGGCGCTGGGTGGCGGCTGGGAAAGCGGACGAACGCAAGGCTCGAATACCGGCAAACCCTGAGGCCGTTGCTATGCTTTGACTTGATGAGGTCGCGCGTCGAACTCATCAATCAAGGCTCGCGTTGGTCATGGGGATTCCAACAATGAAAAACCCTTATGCTCCCGGCTTCTGGTGCGCTATTGCGGCGTTGGTATTGCTGTCGGCCACCTATTTCTACGGCATCATGCTGGCCCACCAGATCGACAAGGCGCTGGTGTTTCTCGATAGCGCTGCGGCGCTGATCGCGGTGATGGCGATCGTGGTGGTGGCCTGGGCTTCGTTCCAGGGGCAGCGCATCAAAAAAAGACAACTCGAACAAGGCAAGACCCTGGTGCTGATCTGGGACACCAAGGTCGCTTTGCGCCGGGTCGAAACGGTGTTCGATCGTTACTTCTGGGGCAGTTACTGGCAACCGGGGCGCACGTTCCAGGAAGTCATGGGCGAACTCACCGGCACACCGCTGGAAAAAAGCCTCGAAACCTTGAAGAAGCAATGCCTGGCCCTCGACAAACAAGTGTCCGAGGACGACTGGCACTGGTTGAATAATGCCCGTGAACTCTCCGATGTCGCCGCCGCCATGGCACGCGAACGCTATCAGCTGGATTTCTGCGACCCACGCGCGGACGTGACGGGCGGGGCGGTGATCAATCGGGATTTTGAAGTGCTGGTTTATACGTGGACGGCGCGGCTGAAAAGCTTTGATCATCAGCTGGATGAGATGGAAGTGCAGTATTCCTGAATCAGTTTCGTCAGTTCTGACGCCTTCGCGGGCAAGCCTCGCTCCTACAGGTTTGCGTCGAGCACGATATGTGTGAACGACGCAAAACTTGTAGGAGCGAGGCTTGCCCGCGAAGGCGTTTTCATTTCCACCGAAACCCTCAAACCCTCCGCGCGGTCCATAGACACTCTTTAACCTTTAAACATTGGGCCGCCCGGTGCGCCTGATGCTAATCTCCTTCGCACTTTTCGCGCAGTCGTGACCGCAACCCGAAATGGGTTCAGGGAAGACGACCACACTCAAACAACGGACATTGAACGGGTCATTCATGAATAAATCAGCAGGCGTGCTTCTTGGAATCGTCGTGGCCATCGGTGCAATCAGCGCCGGCGGTGCCTGGTTCACCGGCACCAAACTCGAAGGGGTGCTGAACACCTCGATCGCCGACGCCAACAAAGAGCTGCAAGCCGCGCTGGTCGGTTCCAACGGCACCGCGTCGCTGGAACTGGTATCGCTTGAACGCCACGTATTCAGCAGCACCGCGCACTACCGCCTCAAGGGCCAGGGCGAGATGTTCGGCGAAGCACCGGTCGAACTGCTTTTCACCGACCGCATCGAACACGGTCCGCTGCCGCTCTCGCGCCTGATGTCGCTGAAATTGCTGCCGGTCATGGCCACCAGTCACTACGAACTGGAAAAGACCCCGGTCACCGAGAAGTGGTTCGCCGCTGCCAAGGACAAATCGCCGCTCACCGGCGTGGTTAACATCGGCTATGACAACGCCACCAACGGCACCCTCGAACTGCTGCCGCTGGATGTCGCGCTGGACGACAAGTCCCACCTGAAATTTTCCGGCCTGAACCTTGAGGTCGCCGCCAACGCGCAGGCGCAGAAAGTCAAAGCCAACGGCTACATGGACAACTTCACACTGACCACCGTGGCTGAAGACCAGACACCGGTGAAAGTCGAATTGAACGGCCTGACCCTGGCCAGCAATCTCGTCAAAAGTACCTACGGCTTTTACACCGGCGAGAACACCGTCGAGCTGACCGACAGCAAGACCACCTTTGGCGCGCAGCAGTCGGTGTTGGGCATCAAGAAATTTGAAATGAAGAACCAGACCGAAGAGTCGGGCACCAGCGCTTCCGGGCGTGCCGATTACAAGATCGGTGAAGTGTCCCTGAACGGCAAGACGGTCGGCTCCGCACAGATGGCCATGAGCCTGAAGAACCTCGACATTCCATCCACGATGTCGTTGATGCAGATCTACCAGACCAAACTGCAACCGTACGAGAAGGCCGCCGCCGAAGCGGTTGCAGCTGGCGAACCTGCCCCCGAACTGGTCTTGACCCCGGAAGAAGAGGCTCAGGTGAAAACCGGTCTGGAGAAACTGCTGGCAGCCGGCCCGCAAGTGGCTCTGGAAAACCTGTCGTTCACCACCGCCAACGGTGAAAGTCGCGCCAACCTGGTGCTCGACCTGACCAAGCCACAATCTTTGGACCTGACGCCGGATCAACTGATCAAACAGTTGATTGCCCTGCTGGACGTCAATATCCAGGTGTCCAAACCGATGCTGGTTGACTTGCTCAGCGTCCAGAGCCAGATCGATGGCCAGGCCGACGTGAAGGTCGTTGCCGATCAAGCCACGGCCACCGCCGACATGTTCGGCGCCATGGCGGTCGGTACGCAGTTCGCCACGCTGGACGGCACTAACATCGTCAGCAAACTGCACTACGCCAACAACCAGGTGGAGTTCAACGGCCAGAAAATGACCCTCGAAGAGTTTATCGGCTTTGTGATGAGCAAACTCGGTGGTGCAGGCGTTGTTCAGTAACACCTAGACGTCCCGAATCAGCCGCCATGCCTCGTCAACCGGCAGCGGCTGCTTCATCTGCTCGGCCAGCATTGCCATCGCCCGCTCTTCATCGCAGGCGATGGCGGCGGTTACCACACCATTCTTGCCGAACAGGCCGATAAAGGGTGGATGGTACGGATCACCCTTGAACTCGACTTCGTCCCAGGCTTCGGCGTGACCGAGGTAGTCGTAGTTCTTGCCGAAGTGCCAGGTCCAGAAGTACGGCACATCCAGGTAATGCTCATCACCGCCCAGCATGTTCGTCGCGGCGATCCGCGCCTGTTGTTGCGCCAGGCGCCAATGCTCGATTCGTTGCGGTTGGCCGTTGAGCGGGAAGGTGGCGATATCACCAGCCGCCCAAAGCCCTTCGGTCACGCGCATCCCGCCGTCGACCTTCAGTGACTGATCCTTTTCCGTTGGCAAATCCTTGAACGGCCCGGTGGCCGGGCTGACGCCAATGCCGACCAATACCAAATCTGCCGGAAAGCGCTGACCGTTATCCAGGCGCACCGCTTCGACCTTGTTCGTGCCTTCGATCTGCGCGGCTTCACCCTCCGTATGAAACACCACGCCGTGGGCCACATGGTGGGCAAGAATCGCCTTGCCGACCGTTTCGCCGAACTGTTTGGCGAAGGGCACCGGGTGGCGGGCCAGGACGGTGACGTCCAGACCGTATTCACGTAGCGCCGCAGCGGACTCCATCGCGATAAAGCTGTCGCCGATGATCACTGCCCGCTGGCCGGGTTTGGCGGCGTTCAGAATCCGTTGTGCCTGGTCTTTCGAGCGCAGCAAGAACACCTGCGGCAGGTCGGCGCCGGGAATGTCGAGAGCGTTCGGTATGCCGCCCGTGGCGATCAGCGCGGCGTCATAGGTCAATGTCTGGCCGTCCTTGAGCTGCACCGTCCGGTTTTGTGCATCCAGGCTCGCCACTTCACCGTTTATGCGATCGATGCGTTGCTCGCGATAGAAGTTTTCATCGCGCAGTGGCGGGACTTCTTCCGGCGGCATTTCCCCGGCGATCACGAATTTGCTCAACACCGTACGGTCGTAACCGGCGCCAGGCTCGCGGTCGATCAGCAGCACACGGCCACCGAAACCCTTTTCGCGCAGCGCCGCCGCACCCGCCGTGCCAGCGGCGCCGGCACCGATGATCACAAACGTACGTTCGTCATCGGCCGGCGGGGTGTGAGCATCGTCCAGCGGCTGATCGTCGACCCAGACTTCGTCGTCGCGCACCTCCAGGGGATAGCGCTTGAGGCTGTCCAGCGACGGCGGTTCACACAGCGCGCCGTCCTCGATCCGGTAAGCGGCCTTGTGCCACGGGCAAATCAGACGCCCATGACACAGCGCACCTTCGGCCAGAGGCGCCCCGGCATGCGGGCATTCGCCCTGATAGGCGCGCAATTGGGCGCCGACCCGCAGCAAGACGATCTTGGTGTCGCCAATCCGGACTTCCAGGCCTCGGTTTTCGGACACATCGGCAAAACGGGCGACGCGGTGCAGTGCCATGATCGTTCTCCAGGCAAGCGTTTCACTTATGAGTTTGGCGCTTATCCCGAGGTTCAGCCAATTCCCACTGCCACCGCGTGAACGGTCCGGCTATAGTTTGCACGCCGACCACGGCCCCACCCGCACAAGGTGCTCCGGTATGACCCGATTGACCTCTCTGAACCCTTGGCTGGCGGCCGTTGCCGTCGCCCTTTGCGTGCAGTTTCCGGCGCAGGCCGCAGAACGCTTCACCGTCAGCATTCCCGGTGTCACCGACAACCGCCTGTTCACTTCGGCGGCGGCCAGCGATGCGGCCGGTTGTGGCGGCAAGAACCAGTCCCCGGCCCTGAGCTGGACCGCTGGCCCTGCGGGCACCCAGAGTTACGCCATCGTCATGCACGACCCGGACGGTCAGAAAGGCTTGGGATCCGACCACTGGATTCATTACGGCATCAAATCCGCGACCCGCCAGATTCCGGCCGGTGTTGGCGCCAAGTCTGCGTTTGAAGGCGTGGGCGGCAGCAACAGCAAAGGCACCATCGGCTACATCGGTCCTTGCCCGCCGGTCGGCGACAGCTCCCACCACTACATCATCCAGCTCTACGCCCTGGACCTCGCCCCGGACGCCTTGCCGGCCGGTCTGACCCGCGCGCAACTGCTGGAAAAAATCAAAGGTCATGTGCTGAAAAACAGCAGCGTGGTGCGGCGTTATCACCGCTGAAGTTTTTTTCAGCGGGTTTAACCCGAACCAGTGAGGCCGCCCGTCTCAGAGGATGAATGGATCAATTTCCTCCTGAGGTCAGCCCCCATGTCCCTCCCTCTGCATTTCCTCCGCCCGGCCGCCCAGGGTTTCACCGTCGGGTTGCTGCTGGCCGTTGCCGGTTGTGGTGTTTCGTCCAAGCCTGAATCCCCTTCAGTTGCGTCTCCTGCACAACATGAGCTGGTGCGCAGTGAGGCGATCATGGCCGATGCGACCTTGGCCAAACGCAGCGTGAGTCCGGCACCGATGGCGAGTTTTGCGCCTGAATCTGCGCCGCCGGGTTATCAGGATGAGCAGCGCGAGCAGTATCAGGCGCTGGCGGATAACCCGATTCACAGCGTCGCCGAGGCGCCGGTCTCGACCTTCAGCGCCGACGTCGACACCGGCGCTTATGCCAATGTCCGTCGCCTGCTCAATCAAGGTCGCCTGCCACCCGAAGGTGCGGTGCGCCTGGAGGAGATGGTCAATTACTTCCCCTACGACTACGCGTTGCCCACCGATGGCTCGCCGTTCGGTGTGACCACTGAACTGGCGCCGTCGCCGTGGAACCCGCACACCCGCTTGCTGCGCATTGGCATCAAGGCATCGGACCGTGCGGTGGCTGAACTGGCCCCGGCGAATCTGGTGTTTCTGGTGGACGTGTCCGGCTCGATGGACCGTCGCGAGGGGCTGCCGCTGGTCAAAAGCACGCTGAAATTGCTGGTCGATCAATTGCGCGCGCAGGATCGGGTGTCGCTGGTGGTCTACGCCGGCGATTCGCGTGTGGTGCTGGAGCCAACTTCCGGACGGGAAAAAGCGAAAATTCGTACAGCCATCGATCAATTGACGGCAGGCGGCTCCACCGCCGGGGCGTCGGGCATCAAGCTGGCCTATCAAATGGCACAGCAAGCGTTCATCCCCAAAGGCATCAACCGCATCCTGCTGGCCACCGACGGCGACTTCAACGTCGGCATCAGCGACTTCGACAGCCTCAAGCAAATGGCTGTGGATAAACGCAAGACCGGCGTTTCCCTGACCACCCTGGGTTTTGGTGTGGATAACTACAATGAACACCTGATGGAACAACTGGCCGATGCCGGCGATGGTAACTATGCGTACATCGACAACCTGCGCGAGGCGCGCAAAGTGCTGGTGGATCAGCTCGGTTCGACCCTCGCGGTGGTGGCGAAGAACGTGAAGCTGCAAGTGGAGTTCAACCCGGCGCAGGTCAGCGAGTATCGGTTGCT
Source organism: Pseudomonas sp. BF-R-01 (assembly GCF_019946615.1). Lineage (NCBI taxonomy): Bacteria > Pseudomonadati > Pseudomonadota > Gammaproteobacteria > Pseudomonadales > Pseudomonadaceae > Pseudomonas > Pseudomonas sp. BF-R-01. Next base: position 17,431 of record NZ_JAGYFX010000060.1, on the reverse strand, counting down.
GGGCTATGAGAATCGCGCGTTGAAGCGTGAGGATTTCAGCAACGACAAGGTCGACGCCGGTGAAATCGGAGCAGGGCATACGGTCACGGCGTTGTACGAAATTGTTCCGAAGGGTGAGAAGGGCTGGTTGGAACCATTGCGGTATGGCAGCGCTGAGTCAGCCACTTCGGCAAAGTCTGGAGAATTGGCGATGCTGCGTGTGCGTTATCAGCTGCCGGAAGGTGGGAACAGTCGCTTGATCGAACGGCCGATTGCCGCTGGTTCGGAAGGCAAGGCCAGTGACGACCTCAGATTTGCGGCGGCCGTGGCGGCGTTTTCCCAACAGCTCAAGGATGGGCGTTATACCGGCGATTTCAGCTTGAAGGACACGCAGGCGTTGGCTCGCGGTGCGCGGGGTGATGATCCATTCGGTCTGCGTTCTGAGTTCGTGCAATTGGTGGAACTGGCGCAAAGCCTGCGAACCACCACTGCATCCAACAGCGAACCGGTTAAAGGAGGCTACAACTGACATGTCTGCTCTTGAACCGAGCGACGAATCGCTGCTGGCCCGTTACCGAAAAGGCGACGGGCCGGCGTTCGAGATTCTGTACGCCCGTCACCGGCAAGGTCTTTATCGTTTCCTGCTAGGCCTCAGCGGCAAATCCGAACTCGCCGAGGAGGTCTACCAGGAAACCTGGCTGAGCCTGATCCGCAGCACCAGTCAGCCACAAGGCCGGGCGAATTTTCGTACCTGGCTTTACCAGATCGCCCGCAATCGCCTGATCGATCACTGGCGCAAACACGGAATCCACAACCCCTTGCACGACCGCTATGACGAACAAACCCACGCCCTGGTCGATGACGCCGCCGATCCCGAACAATTGCTGAGCCTGAGTCGCGACAACCAGCGCCTCGAGTCTGCCCTGCAAATCTTGCCCACCGACCAGCGCGAAGTGTTCCTGCTGCGCGCCCATGGCGATCTCGACCTGCCGCAGATCGCCACCCTCACCGAAACACCGCTGGAAACCGTCAAGAGCCGCTTGCGCTACGCCCAGCAAAAACTGCGTCGGCTGCTGGCCGAGGAGGTACTGACATGACTGACGCCCGTAAAACACCAGACGATGAAATGCTTCAGCATTTCCGCGAGCATTCGACCAGCGAACCACCGAGCCATCTTGATGCGTTCATCCTGGCCGCCGCACAGCGTGAAGTCCCAGCGCCGAAACCAAATCTGTGGCAGCGCTGGGTTCAGGCTTGCCAGAAGCCTCGTTGGCAAGTGGCGTTTGCCAGTCTTGTCGGTGTCGCGCTGATGTTGGCGCTGGTGCAACGCACGCCGGAGCAAGTACCGAGTTACGACTTTGCCCCTAAAGCATCCGCCCCGGTGGCCAAAAAAGAGGCAGTACAAGCGCCGTCGTCAGTTGCGCGCTCGCTGGCTGCCCCAGCCGCGCCGATGGCCGATTTTGCCGCCCCCGCGCAGAGCGAATCGATCAGTGTCGAAATGGCCGATGAGGCAAAAGTCAGCAAACGCGTAGCCGCGCCGGTGAAAACCCTGGATGAGCAATTGCGCGAAGTGGTTCGCCTGCAGAACGCCGGTCAGGCACGTGAGGCGGATGAATTGTTGGCGACATTACACAAACGCTTTCCCAAGGAAAATCTCGCGGCCCGGCTTAAGGAATTGAAGAAAAACTGAGGAATCAGAAGCTCTGCGATTTGGCATCCACCCCCGAAAGCGCGCACTATCGGCCTATAGCCGATGCGTTGGAGGATGCCGTGGCAAAAAAAATCGACCGCATCGCCCAAATGCTCAACTGCCCGGTCAAGGGTGAGGAACTGCGGCGAGCAGTGACCGAGAGTCGTAAGGAGTTTCTTCTGGCGAAACAGGCAGAAGAAGCTCTGGAGGAGGACGTCCTTGATGAAGAAGAGTTTGAGGACGACGAAGACGATGATTACGACGAGTTTGACTGGACGACTGAATGAAAAAACCGCATGGGCGGTTTTTCATGACCCACAAAAAAGCCCCAGACCCTAAGGCCTGAGGCTTTCTCGTTTCTATATATGGTGCACCAGGCGGGATTCGAACCCACGACCCCTGCCTTCGGAGGGCAGTACTCTATCCAGCTGAGCTACTGGTGCAAGCGGGCGCCATGATACTCATATGCACTGCGGGCGTCCATGCTGCTGAATCGGCTGCGCTTTTTCAAAGCGTAACCTGCGTTTGCTACGTTGATCAGAAAAATTGAGCAAATGCGGCGTTTTCGTTCTTTTTTTCGAACAGCCTATTGTCCTTTACCCCCTTTGATCCTAGGATTCGTTTGAGATTTCAAACGCTCTTGTCTGGGTGCTGAACCGCACGAGTTCATTCCGTGCGCTATTTATGTGCTTCAGCCCGGTGAATGATTTCCCTGACGGCAGCCTTTGAGGCGCCTTTCTACAATCATAATTTGCTCCGCGCGTGCCGCGGTGCTGTTAAGGAAAGCCGACATGCAGCTTAAAGACACCCAGTTGTTCCGCCAGCAAGCCTTCATCGATGGCGCTTGGGTTGATGCGGACAATGGTCAGACGATCAAGGTCAACAACCCGGCAACGGGCGAAATTCTGGGCACCGTGCCGAAAATGGGCGCTGCCGAAACCCGCCGTGCGATCGAAGCTGCTGACAAGGCGCTGCCGGCCTGGCGTGCACTGACCGCCAAGGACCGCGCCAACAAGCTGCGTCGCTGGTTCGAACTGATCATCGAGAACCAGGACGACCTGGCTCGCCTGATGACCCTGGAACAAGGCAAGCCATTGGCCGAAGCCAAGGGCGAAATCGTTTACGCCGCTTCCTTTATCGAGTGGTTCGCCGAAGAAGCCAAGCGCGTCTACGGTGATGTGATTCCGGGCCACCAGCCAGACAAGCGCCTGATCGTGATCAAGCAGCCAATCGGCGTGACCGCTGCAATTACTCCGTGGAACTTCCCGGCTGCGATGATCACCCGTAAAGCCGGGCCGGCCCTGGCCGCCGGTTGCACCATGGTGCTCAAGCCTGCTTCGCAAACTCCGTTTTCCGCTTTCGCTCTGGCTGAACTGGCCCAGCGTGCCGGCATTCCTGCGGGCGTGTTCAGCGTTGTTTCCGGCAGCGCCGGCGACATCGGCAGCGAGCTGACCAGCAACCCGATCGTTCGCAAACTGTCCTTCACTGGCTCGACCGAAATCGGTCGTCAGTTGATGGCTGAATGCGCCAAGGACATCAAGAAAGTGTCCCTGGAACTGGGCGGTAACGCGCCGTTCATCGTGTTCGACGACGCGGACCTGGATAAGGCCGTCGAAGGCGCGATCATCTCCAAATACCGCAACAACGGTCAGACCTGCGTCTGCGCCAACCGCCTGTACATTCAGGATTCGGTCTACGATGCGTTCGCTGAAAAACTGAAAGTGGCTGTGGCCAAACTCAAGATCGGCAACGGTCTGGAAGTGGGCACCACCACTGGCCCGCTGATCGACGAAAAAGCCGTGGCCAAGGTGCAAGAGCACATCGCTGACGCCATTTCCAAAGGCGCAACTGTTCTGGCTGGCGGCAAGTCGATGGAAGGCAACTTCTTCGAGCCGACCATCCTGACCAACGTGCCGAACAACGCAGCCGTGGCCAAGGAAGAAACCTTCGGTCCATTGGCGCCGCTGTTCCGCTTCAAAGACGAAGCCGACGTGATCGCGATGTCCAACGACACCGAATTCGGTCTGGCCTCGTACTTCTATGCTCGCGACCTGGGTCGTGTGTTCCGTGTGGCGGAAGCCCTGGAATACGGCATGGTTGGCGTCAACACCGGGTTGATCTCCAACGAAGTCGCGCCGTTCGGCGGCATCAAGGCGTCGGGCCTGGGCCGTGAAGGCTCCAAGTACGGCATCGAAGATTACCTGGAAATCAAATACCTCTGCCTGGGCATCTAAGCTCGAGGGCATAAGCCCGGCAAGGCATTGCTTCAAACGCAAAGGGCACGAGAGCGCTGACCCTTTGCGTGCTTCAACCGGAATTTTCTCTGTGGCCGGGAACGCTGTGGCAGTCGATCATCGCATGCTGCCTCAGTTGCCTCCCCGCCGCATTTTCCTTGAACCACGCCGCCCGATGAGCGGTGAATGAGGACTTTATGAGCAAGACTAACGCTTCCCTGATGAAACGCCGCGAAGCCGCTGTACCACGCGGTGTTGGCCAGATTCACCCGATCTTCGCCGAGTCCGCGAAGAACGCCACCGTGACCGACGTTGAAGGTCGCGAGTTCATCGACTTCGCCGGCGGTATCGCCGTGCTGAACACCGGCCACGTGCACCCGAAAATCATCGCCGCCGTGACCGAGCAGCTGAACAAGCTGACCCACACCTGCTTCCAGGTACTGGCCTACGAGCCGTACGTAGAAGTGTGCGAAAAAATCAACGCCAAGGTGCCAGGTGATTTCGCCAAGAAAACCCTGCTGGTGACCACCGGTTCCGAAGCCGTTGAAAACTCCATCAAGATCGCCCGTGCCGCCACTGGCCGTGCCGGCGTGATCGCCTTCACCGGCGCTTACCACGGTCGCACCATGATGACCCTGGGCCTGACCGGTAAAGTCGTGCCTTACTCGGCCGGCATGGGCCTGATGCCAGGCGGCATCTTCCGCGCGCTGTACCCGAACGAACTGCACGGTGTGAGCATCGACGATTCGATCGCCAGCATCGAACGCATCTTCAAGAACGACGCCGAGCCGCGTGACATCGCTGCCATCATCATCGAGCCGGTTCAGGGTGAAGGCGGTTTCTACGTCGCGCCTAAAGAGTTCATGAAGCGCCTGCGCGCTCTGTGCGACCAGCACGGCATCCTGCTGATCGCTGACGAAGTGCAGACTGGCGCTGGCCGTACCGGCACCTTCTTCGCCATGGAACAGATGGGCGTTGCCGCCGACCTGACCACCTTCGCCAAATCCATCGCTGGCGGTTTCCCGCTGGCCGGTGTGTGCGGCAAGGCCGAATACATGGACGCCATCGCTCCAGGTGGCCTGGGCGGCACCTACGCCGGTAGCCCGATCGCTTGCGCCGCGGCCCTGGCCGTGATGGAAGTGTTCGAAGAAGAGCACCTGCTGGACCGCTGCAAGGCAGTCGGCGAGCGTCTGGTCACTGGCCTCAAGGCCATCCAGGCCAAGTACCCGGTAATCGGCGAAGTCCGTGCCCTGGGCGCGATGATCGCAGTCGAGCTGTTCGTCGATGGCGACAGCCACAAGCCGAACGCTCCAGCGGTCGCTGCTGTCGTGGCCAAGGCTCGTGAAAAAGGCCTGATCCTGCTGTCCTGCGGCACCTACGGCAACGTTCTGCGCGTCCTGGTACCGCTGACCTCGCCGGACGAGCAACTGGACAAAGGCCTGGCGATCATCGAAGAGTGCTTCGCCGAGCTCTGATCACCGAGTGTGACCTGATCGACAAAAAACCCGCTTCGGCGGGTTTTTTCGTGACTGCAGAACCTGCCGCACTTTTTCAAATGGCCCGCATTGACTAAGGTGCAAGCAGTGCAAATGGAGTATGCAGATGACCGCTGTAGTTTTGCCCGCCGTACCGCGTGTGCTGATTGCCGAAGCTGACCCCTGGTCCCGCGACTTGCTCAAGCAGGTGCTGTTGAAAGTGCGCTGTGACGCGCGGCTGGATCTATGTGCCGACGGTCAGCAGGCGTTGGAGCTGCTGGCGGAAAATCCGTATGACCTGGTCATCGTCGACTGGGAATTGCCCGGTGTCGATGGTTTGAATGTCTTGCGCAATGTCCGCCAGCGCAAACGCAATCCGCCGTTGCCTTTTATTCTGATGAGCAGCCGCAACGACAGCGCCAGCGTGCGTGAAGCCTTGCCCCTGGCGCCCTCGGCGTACCTGACCAAACCCCTGAACATGGAAAGCCTGACCCACCGTCTGCAGGATTTGCTGCTGAACGCCGGGGAACAGGTCTCGTGTGAGGTACCGGCGTTGGCGCCGGGCATGAGCTTGTCGGCGTACCTGGAGTGTCGTCGTGAGTTTACCGACGGTGCGCCGCTGATGACCGACGTGGAACTGGCGGTCAAGCGCAGCCTTAATCCCAACGGTCTTGACCTGAAGTTGCTGGAAGATGAAATCCGCATTGATCCACAGATCACTGCCGTCCTGATCGCCGCCGCCAACAGTGCGGCCCAGCATCACGGCGCTGCGGTACAAACCCTGTCCCAAGCGCTGCATCGGCTTGGCACCGGGCAGAGCATGAATTTGATTTTGGGGCTGGCGCTCAAGCGCAGTGCGCGGCTCAGCGATCCGCTGCTGGCCGATTATGCCGAGCGCTACTGGAACCTCTCGCTGCACACCGCTGAATACGCCCGGACATTGGCACGCTTGCTGGATCTGGACCAGGAGCGCTGCTACTGCGCCGGCATGCTGCATCGCTTGGGTGACCTTGCGTTGCTGCGGTGTTTGCAGGAATGGAAGCAGTCCGGTGGAGAGCTGGATGAATGGGAGGAAGTCGGTGATGCACTGGCCGAGTTCGGTGCAGCCTATGGTTCGGCGTTGCGAACCCGCTGGCGCCTGCCTCTGGAGCTGCGAGAGCTGATTGCGGCGGTCTACCAGCTCGGTGGCGGGGTTTACTCGCGCGAAGCGCTGGTGATGAACATGGCGGCGCAGTTGGCGCGATTGAATGAGCATGAGGGCATTGAGGAACTGGCCAAGAGCCGGACGGCGCGGTTGCTCAAGATTGGCTTGCCGGAATTGATACGTTTGCGCAAAAAATAAGTCCGACGCAAAACCCCTGTAGGAGCCGGCTTGCCGGCGATGGCGATATCACAGCCAACATCAATGTTGAATGTTATGGCCCCATCGCCGGCAAGCCGGCTCCTACAGGGTTCAGCGTGGGGGCTGTCAGCCGGAGATGATCCGGTTCTTGCCCTGGCGCTTCGCTTCGTACATCGCCGCGTCCGCGCGGGCGAACAGGCTATCCAGGTTTAAATCTTCGGCCGTCAGGCTGGTCAATCCCTGGCTGACGGTGATGCCGAACGTCTGGTCGTCATGGCTGAAGCTCAGCCGCTGAATCTCCCGTTGCAGGCGCTCAGCCACTTGCATGGCCATGTCCGGTGCGCAACCGGGGAACACCGCCGCAAACTCCTCACCACCAATGCGTCCGAACACATCGCCGCGCCGTAAAGCCGCTTGCCCGCACTCGGCGATCCGTTGCAGCACGTTGTCGCCTTCCGGATGGCCGTAGGTGTCGTTGATCAATTTGAAGTCATCGATGTCCAGCAACAGAAACGCCAACGGCGTGCCTTTTTTTCTTGCCTGTTCGAATTCAAGGTGGGCGCAGTCGAAGAAGTGCCGGCGGTTGCTGCTCTGGGTCAGGACGTCGGTGGTAGCCAGGCGATGCAACTCGCTTTCCATCTGCTTCTTGTCGGTGATGTCTTCGGCAATGCCGACGATGATCACCGGTTGACCCGGTTCGGCTTGCCGGTTGATGAAGCACTTGTCGCTGAGCCAGCGCACCTGGCCGTCGGCGGTAATGATGCGGTACTCACGGTCTTCGACGGCGCCTTTGACCAGCACTTCGGCGAGGCTGCGCTCGGCGTACTCCAGATCGTCGGGGTAAATGCTGTCGCGCCACTGGTTGGCGTCGGCCAGCAACAGGCCGGCGGGCCGACCGAAAATCCGTTCGTAGGCAGGGCTCACGTAGAGCACCTGGCGGGTTTCCCAATTGAACGCCCAAAGCACCGCGTTAACGCTCACCAGCAGCGAGCTGAACAGCTGTTCGCGTTCGCTCAGGCGCGCGACTTCGCCTTGGGCATGCATCAGCGCCATCAGGGTTTGCGCGGCTTCCGGCCACTGGGGTAGGGATGAGTCTTGCAGGTTCTTATTGACCATCGACACAAATCTCAAGGACGTGCCGCGTGTTCGACAGCGGCCACAACAAAGCCCGCCGTAGTGGCGAAGTGTCTTTGAGATAGGGGATTTGGAGCTAAGTTCCGAAGGGTGCGCCCTCGAGCGGGGCGCACCGATCAACGGTGTCAGGCGGTAGCGGCAGGGCGCAGGGAATAGGTCTTCAATTGGTCGGCGAAGTCGCGCAGGGATTGAATTCCGCTGGCTTCGGCTTCGTGTACCCAATCCTTGATGGCTGCCAGCATGTCGTGACCATTTGAGCTGGTCTTGACCCAGATCTGCTGCAAGGCCAGTCGTTTCTCGTAAATTACCTTCAGCGCCTGACTGTGCTCGAGCATGGTCTGGATGCGCAGGTGGTGTTTGTCATCGAGCAGGCTGGTTTCCCGCGAGAGCAGGCGTTTGGCCCTGTGGAATTGGTGACGGACCGAGTGATCGACCTTTTCCAGCTCTTGTTTGACCAGCGGCGCGATCACCAATTTGCGGTACTGGGCCATGATCTGGAAGCGGTTGTTGAGGATGGCCATGGCGGTGTCCATGTCCAGGTTGCCTTTGCCTTCGACCCGGTGGGCAATCGGCGCAACCCGTTGAACCTTGGCCAGGCGCAGGAAACTGAAGACCTGGATCCAGGCCCAGCCGAGGTCGAATTCCCACTTCTTCACCGACAGTTTTGCCGAATTAGGATAGGTGTGATGGTTGTTATGCAGTTCTTCACCGCCGATCAGGATGCCCCAGGGCACCAGATTGGTCGCCGCATCGCGGCATTCGAAGTTGCGGTAGCCGACGGCATGGCCCAGGCCATTGACCACACCGGCGGCCCAGACCGGGATCCACATCATCTGGATAGCCCAGATGGTGATGCCGATGGTGCCGAACAGCAGCAGGTCGATGACGGCCATGATCGCCACGCCCAACAGCGGGTAACGGCTGTAGAGGTTGCGTTCGATCCAGTCTTCGGGGCAATTCTTGCCGTAGATGCGCAGGGTCTCGGGGTTTTCCGCTTCGGCTCGGTACAGCTCGGCACCTTTGCGCAGAACGGTGGACAAGCCCTTGATGACCGGGCTGTGCGGGTCATCGACGGTTTCGCATTTGGCGTGATGCTTGCGGTGGATGGCGGTCCACTCGCGGGTGTTCTGCGCCGTGGTCAGCCACAGCCAGAAGCGGAAGAAATGTTTCAGGCCGGCATTGAGCTCAAGCGAGCGATGGGCTGAATAACGATGCAGATAGACCGTCACGCCGATAATCGTGACGTGGGTCATCAGCAGGGTGACTGCCACCAGTGACCAGGGCGACAAGCCGAGAAAACCTTCGTACCACATAGGCTATAGCGCCCTCGATAAAGAAAAAAACAGCCGTTGCATTATCACTAAGCCCACAGATAAAACCAGTCGCCCTTTCAGATAAGAGTGGCTTGATGTTTCATTAACCTATAATTCCAACCCTTTTGTAGGGACATGGACGGCCGAATGTCTGCCACCTATCGCGATGCCATGCGTGCATCGCTGCTTTACCTGCTGCTTTCCGTCGTCTGGCTGGAGCTCAGTGGTCATTTATTGAACAGTTTCTTCGATAGCTCCGATGAGTTACTGCGATGGCAACTGATCAACGGTTACGTTTGGGTGGTGCTCAGCGCCGGGCTGATCTTCCTCGCCCGGGCGCGATTGTTCCGTTGCCTGGGGATCGGCGCCAAATTGCGTGAGCGCAATGAAGACCGGGAGCGTTTGCGTCAGGCCGCCGCCGTGTTCGATTGCACCCGCGAAGGCGTGCTGGTCACCGACCGTAATGGGGTCATCGTCCATGTGAACCGCGCCTTCATGGAGATTACCGGCTACCAGTGCGAAGAAGTGTTGGGCCAGCAACCCAGCCTGTTCAAGTCCGGCCACCACCCGGCGAGTTTCTACCAGACGATGTTCGCCACGCTCAACCGTTGCGGCGAGTGGAGCGGCGAGATCTGGAACCGTCGCAAAAACGGCGGGATCTACCCGCAATGGCAGACGATCCGCCTGATTCATGACGACCACGGCAAGCTCAGCCACTACGTCGCGGTGTTTTCCGACATCAGCGCGATCAAGGATTCCGAGCACGAACTCAAGTACCTGGCGCATCACGATCCACTGACCGATCTGCCCAACCGCCTGCTGTTCACCGACCGTGCCGAGCAGGCATTGGCGTCGGCGCAAATCCAAAAGCGCGGCTGTGCGTTGCTGATGATCGATCTGGATCATTTCAAGATGATCAACGACAGCCTCGGGCACACGGTCGGTGACCAATTGCTCAAGGCCGTGGCCGAACGCTTGAAGGCCATGTTCGGCCCGGGCATCACGCTGGCGCGGCTGGGCGGCGATGAGTTCGCCGTATTGGCTGAAAGTTGTCCACAGCTGGTGCATGCCGCAGCACTGGCCCAGCGGATCGTCGACGGTCTCAAGGAGCCGTTTCACATTGACGGTCATCGGCTGTTTATCAACGCCAGCATCGGCATCAGCCTGTTTCCCGGTGATGCCTTGAGCGCTGAACAGCTGCTGCGCAACGCCGACTCGGCCTTGTTCAAGGCCAAAAGCGCTGGTCGCGACGGTTACGCGCTCTACACCGAAGAATTGACTGCTCATGCGCAACAGCGGGTTGAGACGGCATCCGAATTGCGCCGTGCGCTGGAACAGCAGGAATTGCGCGTGTATTACCAGCCGGTTCACGACCTCAAGACCCGTCGCCTGGTCGGTGTCGAGGCGCTGGTGCGCTGGGAGCACCCGCAGCGGGGGTTGGTGTCGCCGGCGGAATTCATCCCCATCGCCGAGCGCACCGGATTGATCGCCGAGATCGATGCCTGGGTCATGCAGCAGGCTTGCCGGCAGATGTGCCACTGGCAGCAGGCCGGGGTGGCGTTGTCGTTTGTCGCGGTGAATGTTTCATCGCGCTTGTTCGCGCGCCGTGAGCTGTATCAGCAGGTGGCGCAGGTGCTGCGCGACACCGGGCTGGATCCCGCGTATCTGGAGCTGGAAGTCACCGAGAGTGCGGTGATGGATGACCCGGAAGTGGCCCTGGAGCAGATGCATCGTTTGCGCGAGCTCGGCGTACGGCTGGCCATCGATGATTTCGGTACCGGCTATTCGTCACTGTTGCGACTCAAGCGTTTGCCGGTGCAGAAACTCAAGATCGACCAGGGCTTCGTCGCCGGATTGCCCTGGGATGACGACGACGCGGCCATCGTGCGCGTGATCATCGCCCTGGCGCAAAGCATGGGCATGCAGGTGCATGCCGAGGGGATCGAACAGGTCGAGCAGGCGGGTTTCCTGCTGGAGCACGGTTGCGATCTTGGCCAGGGCTACTGGTTCGGCCGACCGGTGCCGGCGGGGCAACTGGACTGGATGCACGCCCCCCAATCCTACTAACAACCCGATCCCCTGTAGGAGCCGGCTTGCCGGCGATGGCTGCCTCAAGTCCTGCATAAATATCGAGGGCCTCATCGCCGGCAAGCCGACTCCTACAGGGATCGTGTAGGGGCTGATTTTTGGATCCTTGATCCGTCGCGCAGACGTAAACCCTCGTCCCGGCAAATAATTTCTTTTGGTTATATAAACATTCTTAAATAGTCTTTTTAAGAATATCCGCACCTATCTACTATTGGCCTCACGCCGCAAGCAGTGCCGCCCACTGCCAGGCAACCTCTCAGTTGAAGGAGCAGCACCATGAGCGCATCCCTACGTAGCGTTGACGGTCAAGACGAAGCCACCATCTTGCGTGAGATCCAGAGCGCCCTGCGCGATCTGCGATTTGGCGCCGTGGAAATCACCGTACACAACGCTCAAGTGGTCCAGATCGAGCGTAAAGAGAAATTCCGTTTGCAGAACCCGAGCACCAAGTCGAGCTAAGCAACCGGCAACCGATTCCAGCACTTCATAAAAAAAGCCAACACACCAAGAATTCCAGGAGCTTTCACCATGTCGTCGATTCGTCATTTCGCTTTGGCCGCACTGGCCAGTGCCCTTTTTGCTGGTTCTGCGGTTGCCAAGGATTATGAGCTGCTCAACGTGTCGTACGACCCGACTCGTGAGCTGTATCAGGATTACAACGCCGAGTTCGTCAAGTACTGGCAGAAAGACCATGCTGGCGACACCGTGAAAATCCAGCAGTCCCACGGTGGCTCGGGCAAGCAGGGCCGTGCAGTGATCGACGGTCTGCGTGCCGACGTAGTGACCCTGGCCCTGGCCGGTGACATCGACGAAATCGCCAAACTCGGCAAGACCCTGCCGGCGGACTGGCAGAAGCGTCTGCCGGAAGCGAGCACGCCATACACTTCGACCATCGTGTTCCTGGTGCGTAAAGGCAACCCTAAAGGCATCAAGGACTGGGGCGACCTGATCAAGAACGACGTGTCGGTCATCACTCCAAACCCGAAAACCTCCGGCGGCGCACGCTGGAACTTCCTCGCGGCCTGGGCCTATGGCCTGAAAGCCAACGGTGGCAACGAAGCCAAGGCCAAGGAATACGTACAAACGCTGTTCAAGCACGTACCTGTGCTGGACACCGGTGCTCGCGGTTCGACCATCACTTTCGTCAACAACGGTCAGGGCGACGTGTTGTTGGCCTGGGAAAACGAAGCCTTCCTGGCGCTGAAAGAAGACGGCGGCGCCGACAAGTTCGAGATCGTCGTGCCTTCGCTGTCGATCCTGGCCGAGCCTCCAGTGGCGGTCGTCGACAAAAACGCCGAGAAGAAAGGCAACGAGCAGATCGCCGAAGCGTACCTCAAGCACCTGTACAGCCCGGCCGGTCAGGAAATTGCCGCGAAAAACTTCTATCGTCCACGTGACAAGGAAGTCTCCGCCAAGTACGCCCAGCAGTTCCCGAAACTGGAGCTGGTAACCATCGACAAAGACTTCGGCGGCTGGAAAACCGCGCAACCGAAATTCTTTAATGACGGTGGCGTGTTCGACCAGATTTACTCGGCGCAGTAACCTGACTCAAGCCACACAACGAGCCTGATGCTTAGGCGCGTACCAAGTGGGAGCGGGCTTGCTCGCGAAGGCGGTGTGTCAGGCGACGTAACTGTTGACTGATATGCCCTCTTCGCGAGCAAGCCCGCTCCCACAGGTGCGTTTAGCAGATTGCTTTCAACCAAGGACTTTTATGTCGCGTCGTATCTCCCCCGTCATACCCGGCTTCGGGCTGACGCTGGGCTACACCTTGGTGTACCTCAGCCTGATTGTGCTCATACCACTGGCGGCGATGTTCGTGCATGCCGCTCAACTCACCTGGGATCAGTTCTGGGCGATCATCTCGGCGCCCCGCGTGCTGGCGGCGTTGAAGCTGAGTTTCGGCACCGCGCTGTACGCCGCGATCATCAACGGCATCATCGGCACGCTGCTGGCCTGGGTGTTGGTGCGCTATACCTTCCCGGGTCGCAAGGTCATCGATGCGATGATCGATTTGCCCTTCGCATTGCCCACGGCCGTGGCCGGTATCGCGCTGACTGCGCTGTACGCGCCGAATGGTTGGGTGGGTCAGTTTGCTGCGGACCTGGGTTTCAAGATCGCGTATACCCCCCTCGGCATCACGCTGGCGCTGACTTTTGTAACGCTTCCATTCGTAGTACGTACGGTACAGCCAGTATTGGCCGATATCCCGCGTGAAGTGGAAGAAGCGGCGGCGTGCCTGGGTGCAAAACCACTGCAGGTTTTTCGCCATATCCTGGTGCCCGCGCTGCTGCCCGCCTGGTTGACCGGTTTCGCGTTGGCCTTTGCCCGCGGGGTCGGCGAGTACGGTTCGGTGATTTTCATCGCCGGCAACATGCCGATGAAAACCGAGATCCTGCCGCTGCTGATCATGGTCAAACTCGACCAGTACGATTACACCGGCGCTACCTCCATTGGTGTACTGATGCTGGTGGTTTCCTTCGTCCTGTTGCTGCTGATCAACTTGCTGCAACGTCGTATTGAAACCCCATAAGGAGGCGCAGAAATGTCCCAATCATCTATTGCTGCTGCTTCCTCGAACGCTGCCCGCCGAGGCAGTGCCACGTCACGGCGAATCCTGATTGGCCTCGGCTGGCTGGTGTTTGCCCTTTTCCTGTTGCTGCCGCTAGTGATCGTGGTGTCCCAGGGTTTGAAGAATGGTCTGGGTTCGTTCTTCACCGCGATCCTTGAACCCGACGCGCTGTCGGCGCTGAAACTCACGGTCATCGCCGTGTTGATTTCGGTCCCGCTGAACCTCGTGTTCGGCGTCAGCGCCGCGTGGTGCGTGAGCAAATACTCGTTCCGCGGTAAAAGCATTCTGGTGACCCTGATCGACTTGCCGTTTTCGGTCTCGCCAGTGATCGCCGGTCTGGTCTACGTGCTGATGTTCGGTGCGCAGGGGCTGTTCGGCCCGTGGTTGCAGGATCACGATATCCAGATCGTCTTCGCCTTGCCGGGCATCGTGCTGGCGACGATTTTCGTCACCGTGCCGTTCGTGGCGCGTGAACTGATCCCGCTGATGCAGGAACAAGGCACGCAGGAAGAAGAAGCCGCGCGCCTGCTGGGCGCCAATGGCTGGCAGATGTTCTGGCACGTCACCGTGCCCAATATCAAATGGGGCCTGATCTACGGCGTGGTGCTGTGTACCGCGCGGGCGATGGGTGAATTCGGGGCGGTGTCGGTGGTTTCCGGGCACATTCGCGGGGTGACCAACACCTTGCCGTTGCACGTTGAGATCCTCTACAACGAATACAACCACGTGGCCGCGTTCGCTGTGGCGAGCCTGTTGCTGATCCTGGCGCTCTTCATCCTGCTGCTCAAGCAGTGGAGCGAAAACCGTATTAACCGCCTGCGCGCCAGCGCCGCGGAGGAATAATTCATGTCGATCGAAGTGCGTAACGTCAGCAAGAATTTCAATGCGTTCAAGGCCCTCAATGACATCAGCCTGGACATTCAAAGCGGCGAACTCGTGGCGCTGCTCGGCCCGTCGGGTTGCGGCAAGACCACGCTGCTGCGGATCATCGCCGGTCTGGAAACCCCGGATCAGGGCAACATCGTGTTCCACGGTGAAGACGTTTCCGGCCACGACGTGCGTGATCGCAACGTCGGGTTCGTGTTCCAGCACTACGCGTTGTTCCGCCACATGACGGTGTTCGACAACGTCGCGTTCGGCCTGCGCATGAAACCGAAAAACCAGCGCCCGACTGAAAGCCAGATCGCGGCGAAGGTCCACGAGCTGCTGAACATGGTGCAACTGGACTGGTTGTCGGATCGCTACCCGGAACAACTCTCCGGCGGCCAGCGTCAACGTATCGCGCTGGCTCGTGCCTTGGCGGTGGAGCCGAAAGTGCTGCTGCTCGACGAACCGTTCGGCGCCCTCGACGCCAAGGTCCGCAAGGAGCTGCGTCGCTGGCTGGCGCGGCTGCACGAAGACATCAACCTGACTTCCGTGTTCGTGACCCACGACCAGGAAGAGGCGATGGAAGTGGCCGACCGTATCGTGGTGATGAACAAGGGCGTGATCGAGCAGATCGGCTCACCGGGCGACGTCTACGAAAACCCGGCCAGCGATTTCGTTTATCACTTCCTCGGCGATTCGAACCGTCTGCATCTGGGCGAAGACAAACACGTGCTGTTCCGTCCGCATGAAGTGTCGCTGTCGCGGCATGAACTGGAGGATCATCACGCGGCCGAAGTGCGCGATATCCGTCCATTGGGCGCGACGACCCGGGTGACGTTGAAGGTCGAAGGGCAGAGTGATTTGATCGAAGCGGAAGTGGTGAAGGATCACGACAGCCTGATCGGTCTGGCGAAGGGCGAGACGTTGTTCTTCAAGCCAAAGGTCTGGCAGAAAGTCGCCAACATCTAAAGCAAAAACTTCGCGGGCAAGTCGGATCGCCGCACCGCTCGCTCCTACAGGTAAACGCAATATCCTGTAGGAGCGAGGCTTGCCCGCGAAGGCGTCCTACGCAGCAGCGCGCTTCGGATTGACCCGAACACCCCCAACCCGCGCCTCGATCTGCTCTTTCAAATCCCGTCGCATCCCCAGCAAAAACGCCAGTTCAACCACCACAAACAACGGTCCGACAATCAACCCCGTCACATCATCGACAAACGCCGGTTTGCGTCCTTCGTAATGATGCCCGACAAACTGAATCGCCCAGCCGATCACAAACATCCCGACGCCGCTCGCCAGCCACACCAGCGTGCTTTGCTGTGCCAGCACATGACCCGCCCAAACGCACAGACCGAGCAGCACCGTCATCAGCACGCCTAAACGCAGTTCCAGGCGCAGGTAGAACCACGCCGATGCCAGCGAGACCAGCACCGCCGGCGAAAGCCAGCCTGCGGCCCATTGCGGCCGCGAGAGCAACACCGCCACCGCGACCACAATCAGCGGAATACCGATAAAGTGGCTGGCAATATTGCGCGGATCACGGTGGTAGGCGGCGTATTGACTGAGATGGTCAACGAGGCTTTTCATTGTTATTCCTCCTGTAGGGTGATTGATCATGCCCCGGGTTCACCGCTCGCTCTGTCAGCCAGGCGACAATCTCCAGGAGTTTTCATGGACATGCAGGTTTGGCGTTCGCGCCTGGAAACGGGGCAGTGGTTCAGTCATCTACCTGTTCCTCTACAGAATAGTCTGTTGGCCAGCGCCAAGGTACGGCGGCTGGCGTCGGGGCAGCGGCTGTTCAAGCGCGGCGATCCGCCGTGCGGCTTGTACGCGGTGCTCGAAGGTTCCGTTCGAATCGGCGCTGTCAGCGAGCAGGGCAAGGAAGCGTTGTTGAGCCTCGTGGAGTCACCGCATTGGTTTGGCGAAATCTGCCTGTTCGACGGCCAGCCGCGCACCCATGATGCGTTCGGCGTCGGCCAGTGCATCCTGTTGCACATCCCGCAAACCGCGCTGCTGGCTTTGCTGGATGAGCAACCGGTGTACTGGCGGCAACTGGCGTTGCTGATGAGCCAGAAACTGCGCCTGACCTTCATCAACCTCGAACAGTTGAGCCTGATGCCGGCGCCTGCACGGTTGGCGCATCGCTTGCTGATGATCGCTGACGGTTACGGCGAAATCGCCCCGCCGCGGCGTGTGCTGCAACTGCCGCAGGAACAGCTGGCCTCAATGCTGTCGCTGTCACGCCAGACCACCAATCAGCTGCTCAAGGAATTGCAGGGGCAGGGGATTTTGAATTTGAAGTACGGTGAGATTGAGATTCTGGATGCTGAGCGGTTGCGGGCGTTGGCGATCTTTTAAAGTTGCCTGGTGTTTGGAGGTATATCCGTTAGTTTTGTTATGGCTGCTGGTGGTTTCGCCCTTACGGCGAGTCACTTGGAGAAGCGCCAAGTAACCAAGCGCTTTTGCCCCTTTCGTTCGGTGCCTCGCTAAGGCTCGGCATGCCCTCGCTCCGGTCCTGCTCCGTGGGCCCGCCGCGATCGGCCATCCTTGGCCGTGCGCGGCTAACCCGGCATCCATGCCGGGTTGCCCACTGCGCAGAACCTCCACTCAGCCTCTCGAGGGGGCGACCACCGCCACAGCCGCCGAGGCGGCCTGAAAGCCGACCTGGCTCTTCAGTTGTCCGCGTTCGCCTTCTCAGCTGCGTTCACTCATTCCGCACATGTGCCCCCCCCTGTAGGAG